>NZ_JBLVOH010000080.1:8829-17663 GCF_053543675.1 Microbacterium umsixpiens | reverse complement strand
CCCCACCCCTCGCAGACCGTGCCGTCGAGCTTGCTCGGCGGTGGGCGATCGAGGCCGCCGCGATCGAACCCGACCCCGCTGCCGCCCGTCTCGCCGGAGTGCTGCAGGACGCGAACGGGCTGCCGTTCACGCTCGGCTTCGTCGACGGCGTCATGCGCCCCGAGAGCCTGAGCGCCGCCGCCTCGCAGCTGCACCGCATCGCGCCGATCGTGCCCGAGTTCCTGCCCTGGTACCTGCGCTCGGTCGTGCGTCTCGGCGGGGGAGTCGCGCCGATCCTGCCGTCGCCGGTCGTGCCGATCGCGCGGAAGGTGCTGCGCGACATGGTCGGGCATCTCATCGTCGACGCGCGGCCCGCCAAGCTCGAAGCCGCCATCGAGCGCATCACGGCCACGGGCTCGCGCCTGAACCTCAACCTGCTCGGCGAGGCCGTGCTCGGCGAAGCGGAGGCGAAGCGCCGCCTCGACGGCATCCACGACCTGATCCGACGAGCCGATGTCGACTACGTCTCGGTCAAGGTCTCGGCCATCGTCAGCCACTTGTCGATGTGGGCCTTCGACGAGATCGTCGACGAGGTGGTGGAGCGGCTGCTCCCGCTGTACCTCACGGCGGCCGCGGACGGCACCTTCATCAACCTCGACATGGAGGAGTACCGCGACCTCGACCTGACGATCGCGGTGTTCACGCGCATCCTGGAAGACCCGCGGCTCGCCGGGCTCGAGGCCGGGATCGTGCTGCAGGCGTACCTGCCCGACGCCCTGCCCGCCCTGCAGGAGCTGACCGCCTGGTCACAGGACCGCGTCGCGCACGGCGGCGCCCGCATCAAGGTGCGCCTCGTCAAGGGAGCCAACCTCGCGATGGAGCAGGTCGAGGCGCGGATGCACGGCTGGACCCCCGCGACCTACGACACCAAGCTCGACACCGACGCGAACTACCTGCGCTGCCTGGACTGGGCCCTGCGCCCCGAGCATGCCTCCGCCGTGAAGATCGGCGTCGCGGGACACAACCTGTTCGGGATCGCCTACGCGTGGCTGCTCGCCGGCGAGAGGGATGTGCGCGAGGCCGTCGAGTTCGAGATGCTGCTCGGCATGGCACAGGGGCAGGTGCAGGCCGTCTCACGCGAGGTCGGGCCCGTGCTGCTGTA
The DNA here is from genome assembly GCF_053543675.1 of Microbacterium umsixpiens. Classification (NCBI taxonomy): domain Bacteria; kingdom Bacillati; phylum Actinomycetota; class Actinomycetes; order Micrococcales; family Microbacteriaceae; genus Microbacterium; species Microbacterium umsixpiens. The sequence continues at coordinate 16,522 of NZ_JBLVOH010000080.1, read as the reverse complement.
CGTGCCGGTGGTGGCGCCGGCCGAGTTCGACGTCGCGATCAGCTACCTGGTGCGTCGGCTCGAGGAGAACGCGTCGCCCGACAACTTCCTCTCCGCCGCGTTCCGGCTCGGCGAGGACGAGGCCCTGTTCGTGCGGGAGCAGGATCGGTTCCTCGACGCGCTCGACCGATCGGACGATCCCACGCTGCGGACCGGCCCGCGTCGGACGCAGGATCGGAGCGCGCCCGTGCACGAAGCACTGCGCCCCTCGCCCGTGGCTCCGCTGCCGGAGACCGACCTCACCCAGGCCGTACTCGGCATCTCGCGCGGCTCTGACGACGACGGCGGCGGTCGCGAGGCCTTCCTCGAGACCGCGGTGTACTCCGCCCGCGAACTCGAACAGGACGCCGGGGGAGCACCGGGCTTCTCGAACACCGTCGACAGCGACCCCGCCCTGCCGGTGAACCGCCACTGGGCGCGTGAGGTGCGGGAGCGCATCGGCTCGTCCGAGCTCGGTGACGCCACGATCGCGGCCGCACGCATCGACGATGCGGACTCCCTGGAGCAGATCGTGCAGGGGGTCCGTGGTGCGGCTCCGGCGTGGGGTGGGCGTCCCGCCGCCGAACGCGCCGAGGTGCTGCTGCGTGCCGCCGCCGCCCTGGAAGCCCGACGCGGTGACCTGATCGAGGTCGCCGCCTCCGAGACCGGCAAGATCTTCGCCGAGGCCGACATCGAGGTGAGCGAGGCCGTCGACTTCGCCCGGTACTACGCGGCCACCGCGCGCGAGCTCGACGCGATCGCCGGCGCCGTGTTCGTCCCGGCATCCGTCACGGTCGTCGCGCCGCCCTGGAACTTCCCGCTCGCGATCCCGGCCGGCGGAGTGCTCGCCGCGCTCGCTGCGGGTTCGGGCGTCGTCTTCAAACCCGCGCCGCAGGCGCGCCGCTGCGCCGCCGTGATCGCGGAGACGCTGTGGCAGGCGGGCATCCCCCGCGATCTGCTCGCGCTCGTCGACATCGAAGAGGGCGAGCTCGGCCGCGAGCTCATCACCCACGACGCGGTCGACCGCGTGATCCTCACCGGCGCGTGGGACACCGCCGCCCTGTTCCGCTCCTGGCGCCCCGACCTGCCGCTGCTCGCCGAGACCAGCGGCAAGAACGCGATGATCATCACCCCGTCGGCCGACCTCGACCTGGCCGTCGCCGACCTGGTGAAGAGCGCCTTCGGGCACGCGGGTCAGAAGTGCTCGGCCGCCTCCCTCGCGATCCTCGTCGGGCCCGTCGGCCGTTCGCCGCGGTTCAAGCGGCAGCTCGCGGATGCCGTGCGCTCGCTGCACGTGGGCCCGCCCACCGATCCGCTCGCCGAGGTCGGCCCGGTGATCGAGCCGCCGCAGGGCAAGCTCGCCTGGGCGCTGAGCGAGCTCGAGGGTGAGGAGCAGTGGCTGATCGAGCCCGCGCTCGCGGCCGACGACGACGGCAGCGGACGGCTGTGGCGCCCCGGCATCCGCGTCGGCGTGCAGTCGGGGTCGCGCTTCCACACCGAGGAGTTCTTCGGACCGGTGCTCGGCATCATGCACGCGCCGACCCTCGAGAAGGCCGTCGAGCTGCAGAACGCCGTCGCCTACGGCCTCACCGCCGGGCTGCACACGCAGGATCCGGGCGACCTCGCCTTCTGGCTCGACCGCGTGCAGGCGGGCAACCTCTACGTGAATCGCGGCATCACCGGGGCGATCGTGCAGCGGCAGCCGTTCGGCGGCTGGAAGCGCTCGGCCGTCGGTCCCGGCGCCAAGGCGGGCGGCCCGAACTACCTGATCGGTCTGGGGTCCTGGCGGTCGCAGCCGGGCGGACCGGCATCCAGCACCCTGCATCTGCGCGGGCTCGACTCCCGCATCACGTCGCTCATCGAGTCGGCGCAGTCGTCGCTGGAGTACGAGAAGTTCGAGTGGCTACGGCGCTCGGCGCTCTCGGATGCCCTGGCGTGGGACCGCGAGTTCGGGCAGGTGCGCGACGTGTCGCACCTCGGCGTGGAGCGGAACCTGTTCCGGTACCGCCCGGTGCCGGTCGAGATCCGGGCGACGGAGGATGCAGCCCTGCAGGATCTGCTGCGCGTGGTGATCGCGGGCGTGCGCTCGGGTGCGGCCTTCGTGCTCTCGACGCCGGTCGGTCTGCCCGGCGATGTGCGCCGCGCGCTCGGCGACCTCGATGCCTCGGTCTTCCTCGAGACCGACGAGGAGTGGATGCAGCGGATGCTCCGTGACGAGGATGCCGTGGAGGGCGTCGTCGCGCTGCCCGTGAGCGACCGGGTGCGTCTGGTCGGCGGTCATGCCGCGGTCGCCGCGCTGCACACGGCCCTGGCGACGGCATCCGGGGGTGATCCCGACCTCGCGGTGTACGACGGCGAGGTCACAGCGGCCGCCCGGATCGAGCTGCTGCCGTTCGTGCACGAGCAGTCGATCTCGATCACCGCGCACCGCTACGGCAACCTCGACCCCTGGAGCAGCGACGTGATCTGATTCGATGTAAAGAATTCTTGACACGACCGTGTCGGCGGCGTAGCGTGAGTGTCAAGAATTTTTTACATGCGGAGGCATCATGGTCTACGAGGAACGCAACGCCTGGGCGGGACTCATCGTCAGCCCGATCGCGCTGGTCGTGTACGTCGTGCTGGTGCTCCAGCAAGCCGGGGGAGGGCCACTCACCGCCGTCGACTGGTTCCCGCTCATGCTGTGGACGATCGGCGGAGGCATCGTCGCGACGATCGTGATCAGCGTCGTCTGGGGCATCCTCGCCGGCATGAAGGACCCGGACGGCGCCGGTCGCTCCGACATCCGCGACCGTGACATCAGTCGCATGGGTGGCCGGGTCGAGCAGGCCTTCGTCGTGATCGCCGGACTCGGGGTCATCGCGCTGTGCGCGGTCGGCGCCGATGTGTTCTGGATCGCGAACACCATGTACCTCGGCTTCGCGGTGTCCGCGCTCGTCGGGGGCATCGCCCGCGTGATCGCCTACCGGCGGGGGCTCGTCTGATGGTGAAGCCGACCCTCGTCTCCAACAGCATCCGCGCCCATCGCGAACAGGCCGGGCTCACCCAGGCCGAACTCGCCCGCACCGTCGGCGTGACCCGGCAGACGCTCATCGCCATCGAGCAGCAGAAGTACTCGCCCACGCTGGAGCTGGCGTTCCAGATCGCGCGGGCGTTCGGGGTCGGGATCGACGACCTGTTCGCCTACCCCGCCCCACCCGCATCCGGAGGAGCATCATGACCGAGACGATGAACGCCTGGCGACGCGAGACCTACGGCCCGTCATCCGGGGTGGGCCTCGAGCAGATCCCCGTGCCGGTGCCGCACCGCGGCGAAGTGCTCCTGAACGTGCGGGCCACTTCCCTGAACGCGGGCGACGTGCGGTTGCTGCTCGGCGATCCGCTCCTCGTGCGCCCGGTCTTCGGCCTCACCCGTCCGAAGCATCCGGTGCGCGGGATGGAAGTCGCCGGCACCGTCGTCGCGGTCGGGCCTGACGTGGTGAGCGCCGAGATCGGCGAGGAGGTCGTGGGCGAGCTGGTCGGAGGCGGAGGACTCGCCGAGTACGTGCGCGTTCCCGCCTCCCGACTCGTGCCGATCCCGCCCGACATCACGCCCGAGGCCGCATCCTCCCTCCCCATCGCCGGCGGCACCGCGTGGCAGGCCCTCGATCTCGCGGGCGTCGGCCTGCGCGGAGGCGAGGCTCCCCGGGTGCTGATCATCGGCGCATCCGGAGGTGTCGGCACGTTCGCGGTGCAGCTCGCCGCCCTCCGCGGGGCCGAGGTCTGGGCGACCTGCAGCGTTCGCAACGCACCGCTGGTCGAGCGCCTCGGCGCCGTGCGCACCTTCGACCACCGGGTGTCGCCGCTGAGCGAGATCCCGGCCGGGCGTTTCGACGCGATCGTCGACATCGCCGGAGGGATGCCGCTGCGCGAGCTGCAGCGACTCGTGGGGCACGGTGGTCGGGTCGTGCTGGTCACGGGCGACGGCGGGCACGTGCTGGGGCCCATCCCGCGGATGCTGCGCGCCGCGGTCCTGTCAGTCGGCTCCCGGAGCATCCGTCCCCTCGCCGCGACGCCGCGCCCGGAGGTGTTGGCCAAGCTCCTCGAACTCGTCGCCGACGGCCGCATCGTGCCCGTGATCGAGCGCGAGTATCCGTTCGCGGAAGCGTCCGCCGCCCTCGCCCACCTCGAGGCCGGGCACACCGCGGGGAAGGTCGTGGTCCGCGGCTCGGGGGTCTGAGCGCCTCGGATGGAATGCGGCTCTGGCGGCATACAGGGGGCGGGTGACACAATGGACTCCGGCGTGCCCGAGTCGCATCTTCCCCGTCGCCGGCTCTGAACGAGCAGCGGGTCGAAGGACCGCCGGGCCCCAGGACAGCGTCCGCCGCGCCCGTCCATTCGAGGAGCCCCCATGTCGACGACTGAAACCGCCGTCCGCACCGCACCCGCCCGCACCGCGCACCGCCGGCACTACCTGATGTGCAAGCCCGAGCACTTCACCGTGAACTACTCCATCAACCCGTGGATGGAGCCGTCGCGGCCGACCGACACCGCCAACGCCGTCGCGCAGTGGCAGAAGCTGCACGACCTGTACCTCGAGCTCGGCCACACGGTCGAACTCATCGAGCCGCTCGCGGGCTACCCCGACATGGTCTACACGGCCAACGGTGGATTCCTGATCGACGGCCGCGCGTACGTGCCCGAGTTCCGCTTCGTCGAGCGTCAGGGTGAGGCGCCGGCGTTCGCCGACTGGTTCCGCGCCGCCGGCTACGACACCGTGATGCCGAAGGAGGTCAACGAGGGCGAGGGGGACTTCCTGCTCGTCGGCGACGTGATCCTGGCCGGTACCGGCTTCCGCTCCACCGGCGACAGCCACCGCGAGGTCGGCGAGGTCTTCGGCCGTGAGGTCGTCTCGCTGAACCTCGTCGACCCGCGCTTCTACCACCTCGACACCGCGATCGCCGTGCTCGACCCGGTGCAGGGCACAGACAACGGCGGCCCGGAGCGTGCGAACATCGCGTACCTCCCCGGCGCCTTCGACGACGCCAGCCGTGCCGAACTCGAGAAGCGCTTCCCCGACGCGATCCTCGTGTCGGACGAGGACGGTTCGGTGTTCGGGCTCAACTCGGCGAGCGACGGCTACAACGTGATCATCTCGCCGCGCGCCAAGGGCTTCGAGAAGCAGCTGCGCGAGCGCGGATACAACCCGATCACCGTCGACCTCTCCGAGCTGCTGCTCGGCGGCGGCGGCATCAAGTGCTGCACGCTCGAGCTGCGGGGTGCCAAGTGACCGCGGTCGACGTCGCGAACGAGGGCGAGGCCACCGAGGTCGTCGCCGAGCCGCACGTCGCGCACAACTACCACCCGCTGCCGGTGAACATCGCCCGCGGTGAGGGCGCCTGGGTGACGGATGTCGAGGGCAAGCGCTACCTCGACCTGCTGGCCGCGTACTCGGCCGTGAACTTCGGGCACCGGCATCCGGCGCTCGTGGCCGCGCTCACCGAGCAGCTCGGCCGGGTCACGCTCGTCAGCCGCGCGTTCCAGAGCGACCGGCTCGAGCCGTTCGCCGCGGCGCTCGCAGAGCTCGCCGGCAAAGACCTGGTGCTGCCGATGAACACCGGCGCCGAGGCGGTCGAGACCGGCATCAAGGTCGCCCGCGCCTGGGGGTACCGGGTCAAGGGGATCGCTGCGGGCAAGGCGCGCATCATCGTCGCCGCCGGCAACTTCCACGGTCGCACGACCACGATCGTCAGCTTCAGCGATGACGAGCAGGCTCGTGATGACTTCGGTCCGTACACGCCCGGCTTCGACGTCGTCCCGTACGGCGACGCGGAGGCCATCGCCGCGGCCATCACCGACGACACGGCCGCCGTGCTCGTCGAGCCCATCCAGGGTGAGGCCGGCGTCGTGATCCCGCCGGAGGGATACCTGCGCCGCATCCGCGAGATCTGCGATGAGAAGAACGTCCTGTTCATCGCCGACGAGATCCAGGCGGGGCTCGGCCGCGTCGGCGAGACGTTCGCCTGCGACCGCGAGGGCGTCGTGCCTGACCTGTATCTGCTGGGCAAGGCTCTGGGCGGCGGCATCCTCCCGGTCTCGGCCGTGGTCGGGAACACCGATGTGCTCGGTGTCATCCGTCCGGGCGAGCACGGTTCGACCTTCGGCGGCAACCCGCTCGCTGCGGCCGTGGGTCTTCGCGTGGTCGAGATGCTGCAGACCGGCGAGTTCCAGGAGCGGGCGCGGGCTCTCGGCGCGCACCTGGAGCAGGCGCTGCAGCCGCTGATCGGACACGGCGTGACCGCCGTGCGCATCGCCGGGCTCTGGGCCGGAGTCGACATCGATCCCGCCAGGGGAACCGGCCGCGAGATCGCCGAGAAGCTGCTCGATCGCGGCGTCCTGGTGAAGGATACGCACGGTCAGACGGTGCGCATCGCGCCGCCGCTGGTGATCCGCGCGACGGAACTCGACTGGGCGGTGGAGCAGCTCAAGCTCGTCCTCGGCGCGTAGTACTCAGCGCAGGAGGCTGTGACGGGCAGCGCCACCGCAGGGGGGAGGCCGTCTCTGGGGGAGACGGCTGCGGTGACGCTGCCCTCTCGGAGCGCTCAGGCCGGTGGGGAATCCGGGTCGAGCGTCTTCAACGTGTCTTCCTCGGCGGCGTTGTCGGCGTCGAGTTGGTCTTCGGTTCCCTCGTCGCCCCCGAGGGCAGAGCGGTGGCCCTGGCCGGCATCGCCCTGGATGGCGCCGCCGGTCGATTCGCCGCGCGAGCTGTCGCCCTGGATCGCGCCGCCGGTGCCGTCGCCCTGACCGGCATCCTCATCGGGGACGCCGACGCCGGGAGCGCCCTCGGCCGGGTCCTGCGGGTGGGGTGTGCGTTCCGTGTTGTCGTCCATGTACCGACGGTACGTACGCCAGGTGCACTCCGTAGAGGGCGTTGACAAACTGAGGAAAGAGGCTCAGCCCTCGAGGTCGTTCCTCTTCGCCGTGCGGATGGGCGTGGTGACGGCTGCTTCGTCGCTGAACTCGATCGGGTCGGGCCGCTCGACCACACTCAGCGGGCGGGTCTCGTCGAGGGTGAGCAGGAAGCGGCGGTTCTCGGCGCGGCGCAGGCGGCCCGAGGTCGCCACCCAGATCACCCCGATCGCGCAGGCGACGAATCCGGCCGTACCGCCGAGCATGATGGCCGCGCGCGGACCGAAGGAGTCGGCCACCCACCCGGCGATGGGAGCACCCACGGGGGTCGAACCCATGATGACGGCCATGTACAGGGCGAGCACGCGTCCGCGCAGCGCCGGCTCGGTCGTGATCTGCACGTAGCCGTTGGCGGTGGTGAGCAGCGTCACGATCATGAAGCCGGTGAAGGTCAGGGTGACGGCATACGAGGCATACGTCGGCATGGCGGATGACACGAACGCCGCGATGCCGAATCCGCCGGCGGCGAGGATCACCACGCGCACCCGCGCGCGGTCACGGCGAGCCGCGAGCAGCGCGCCGATCAGCGAGCCGATCGCGAGCACCGAGCTGAGCACGCCGTAGCCGTCGGCGCCCGCGCCGAACTCGAGCGCCATGGTCGAGGCGAAGATCGGGAAGTTCATGCCGAACGCGCCGATCAGGAACACCGTGACGAACACGACCCGCAGGTCGCTGCGCCCCCACACGTACCGGAAGCCGGCCGCGAGTCCGCCGCGGTTGCGGGTGTT
>NZ_JBLVOH010000080.1:0-8787 GCF_053543675.1 Microbacterium umsixpiens | reverse complement strand
GAGCAGGCCGGTGCGCAGCATCGACAGCGCGAGGATCATCGCGAGGAAGGTCGCGGCGTTCACGATGAAGACCCAGCCGGAGCCGATCGCCACGATCAGCAGACCGCCGACCGCCGGGCCGACCATGCGGGCGAGGTTGAAGGATGCCGAGTTCAGGGCGACCGCGTTCGAGGTGTCGCCCGTCGACACCATGTCGGAGACGAATGCCTGCCGGGCCGGAGCATCGAATGCGTTCACGACACCGAAACCGAGGGCGAAGGCGAACATCATCGGCAGGGTCATCACGTCGTTCAGCAGCAGCACGCCGACCGCGATGGCGAGGGCCAGGAGCGCCGACTGGGTGGCGAACAGGATGTGGCGTCGGTCGAAGCGGTCGGCCACCCAGCCGGTGAGGCTCACCAGCACGAGCGGCGGACCGAACTGCAGCGCCATGGTGACGCCCATCGCGGTGGCGTCGTTGTCGGTCAGCTCGGTGAGCACGACCCAGTCCTGGGCAGTGGCCTGCATCCAGCCGCCGACGTTCGAGACGAGGGCGCCGGCGAACCAGATCCGGTAGTTGATGTTCGCGAAGGAACGGAACATCGCGCTCATCGCTCCACCACCCGTCGCATCAGGGCGCTCGCTTCTCGGAGCGTCGTGAGCTCGGCCTCGGTGTATTCGACCTCGCGCAGCATGTCGGCCAGCAGCTCGTCGCGGCGGCGGATCGTCTCGACGACGAGCTCGATGCCGGCGTCGGTGATGTCGACCTGCACGCGGCGGCGATCTTCCTCGTCGGGGGTGCGCACGACGAAGCCCTGCTCCTCGAGTCCGTTGATGGTGCTGGTCATCGACGGTGCGGTCACGCGTTCGCGCACGGCGAGGGTCGAGATCGTGCGGCGGCCGTTCATGCGCAGGTCGGCGAGCACCGCCAGCTGAGCATCGCTCATCGAGTCGGCGGCCCGGGCGCAACGGAGGCGGCGGGCCAGGCGGAACGTGGCCATGCGCAGGTCTGTGGCGGTGAGGGCGAGGGATTCATCGGACGCAGGCATTACTTAGATAGCCTATCTAATTTTTCTGACACTGTCGCGGCGGCGGGCACAATGGAGGAGTGACCCGAACACTCGCCTTGGAAATCGCCGTGCAGGACCCCGCCGGAGTGCGCATCGCCGCCGAGATCGGCGCCGATCGCGTCGAGCTCGCCACGGCGCTCGCCCTCGGCGGACTGACCCCGTCTCCCGCGACGCTCGAGTTGGCGGTCGAGGCGGCCGGAGCAGATGGCCCCGAGGTGCACGTGCTCGTCCGGCCGCGCGGCGGCGGCTTCCACTACACCGACGACGAGCTGGCGATCACCGAGCGCGACGTGCGCCGCGCGATCGCTGCCGGTGCGACCGGCGTCGTCATCGGCGCGCTCGACGCGGGGGGGCACCTCGACCTGTTCGCCATGGCCCGGCTCCGCGATGCCGCGGGCGGAGCGCCCGTCACCCTGCATCGCGCCATCGACGTGACGGCCGACCCCGTGGCGACGCTGCGCAGCGCCAGGGAACTCGGCCTGCGCCGCGTGCTGACCTCGGGTGGGGCATCCGCCGCGATCGACGGCATCGACACCCTGCGCGCGCTCGTCGCTGCGGCCGAGGGTGAGATCGAGATCATGGCCGGCAGCGGAGTCGACGTCGCGAGTGCCCCGGTGCTCGCCGCGGCGGGGGTGGACGCGATCCACTTCTCCGCCAAGCGGTCTGTGATCGAGGAGGGCGGCGTGCGGATGGGCTCGGCCTCCGACGGCGTCGGCGGCTACGAGGTCACCGACCGCGACATCGCTTTCGCGATCCGGGATGCCGTCGCGCGGTAGGCGCTCTCGGCCCGCGGTCGCTAGGCTCGCAGCGTGACGGGATTCCGGCTCGATTCCATCACGAAGCCCCCGGGCCGCAGGCCATCCGTCGCGGCAAGGCATGCGCGTAAGAGGTCTTCGCGGGTGGCTATGCGGGCGCCGACAAGGCCGGCATCCGGCTGCTACGGCCGAATGCCGGCCCAATGCTCTAGTGGGGTGGCTCTGGCGGGGCGGCCCGATCGAAGTCGTCTGTGTCGCTGCTACGGCGCCTGTCCGAGCGAGTGAGGACGAAATAGGACAAAATCGCACCGCCGATCGGACCAATGATCGTCCAATCGAGCGGGCGCGGAGACGCAATCTGGAAGAGATAGATCGTCAGACCGAACCAGAGAGCGAAGCCGACGCGTCCAAGGCTCACCATTGCTTCTCCTATCGTGTGCACTTAACGACAGTCATGTGCGGGGGAGGCGGGCTGGTCCTCGGGAAGTTGAGAGCGACACAGTTGCCTTTCGCTGCGGCATCTCGAACGATAATGCCATGCACGAGGGCTGAAAAATTGATCGCGGCCGCGCAGACAGGCGCAGCGGGTCCGGCCGCCGCGCAGATACCCGAAAGAATACCGGCCCAGGACTGGACGTCGCCGCTAGCCGCCGCGAGGCTCTTGGTCTCTTTCTTCGTCAGTCTGATCCAGTTCCCCCACCACTCCGAACCGACGTTGGGGTCAGCGATTACTGGGAAGGCCGTAGCATCGTCGAACATAACGCTCTGAACGAGGGTGCCGCCCTCAATATCGAGCGATGTAGGAACCGGACTTCCATTGGCATCCACGGCCCATGGTGCCCTAACGCCTCCGACCGGCATTCCGTCGGCTGCCTTGATTATTACCGACCCATCCGAGGTGAACTCCGTGCTGCCACCTGACGGAATCTCCAAAGCGAACCGGTACTCGGACGGCGCGGAGGCATTCGGGATTTCGATGAGCGTCTGAACACCGTCGCCTGTCGCGAAGCTGCTGATCAAGGTCTGATCGTCCGAAGTGCTAATTAGCGCGCCTCCGATGCCATCGAACAGTTCTTCAGGCACGGCCGCGGTGTCAATGGAGTTAGGGACCGATTGCCCCGGCAACTGAATACTGATGTTCGCGTCTTCGACCGTCACAGTCTGACTGGTCGTGTCGACTGCCAGTTCCGCTGACGAATCGTCCGGACCCGTACTTGCTGTCGCTGGGGATACCTGTCCTACGACCACCAGTCCGCTGACAAGTGCCGCGACCAGTCCGATGCGGGACCTTGCTCGTCTCTGTTGCATGTTTCACTCCGATCTTGGATGGCCCGCCCGCGCGCAACGGTAGTTCCGTCGACACGTACTGTGCGTAGACCGTTCGGCGACGGCGCCTTCGCGATCCGGAATACTGTCGCGCGGTAGGCGGTAGGCGGTAGGCGGTAGGCGGTAGGCGGGATGCCGTCGCGCGGTAGGCGGTGCGGGTGCGCGGTCGCTAGGCTCGCAGCGTGACGGATACGCGCGAGTTCACCGACGCCCATGGCGTGGCCATCGTCTATGACGTGCATCCGGCTGCCGGGACTCCCCGCGGAGTCGTGCAGCTTCTGCACGGCGTCGGCGAGCACGCCGGACGATACGGCGCTCTGATCGGCGCCCTCACCGGCGCGGGTTTCCACGTCTACGCCGACGATCACCGGGGCCATGGCCGCACCGGCATCCGTCAGCACGGCGGACCCGAGAAGCTGGGGCGACTCGGCGTCGGCGGACTCCGCGCGGCCGAGGATGCCGTCTGGCAGCTGACCGGAATCATCCGCGACGAGAACCCCGACCTGCCGCTCGTGCTGCTCGGCCACTCGTGGGGTTCGTTCCTGGCGCAGATGCTCGTGAACCACCACCCGGAGGCGTGGGATGCCGTGATCCTCTCGGGCTCCGCGCTGCGCACCCCCGGGTTCCTCAACGCGGCACCCCTGAACGCGCGGTGGGCGAAGGACGAAGGCGCCACGGGGCTCGAATGGCTCAGCCGCGATCCCGCCGTGTGGGCCGCGTTCGCCGACGATCCGCTCACGACCGACGTCCCGCTGCTCAAGCTCTTCGGTCCGATCGAGGCCGCGCGGCTCTACGGGCGTCCGGCCAAGGACCTGGGTCGCGACATCCCGATGCTGCTCCTCGTCGGTCGCGATGACCCGGTGGGCGGACCCCGCAGCGTGCACAAGCTCGCCGACGAGTACCGCAGCCGGTCCGGGCTCACCGACATCACGACCCTCGTGTACCCGGATGCGCGCCACGAGATCTTCGCCGAGCTGCAGCAGGAAGAGGTGCGCGCCGACGTGCTCGCCTGGCTCGACGCGCACATCCCCGCGCGCTGAGCAACGCGCCTCGCATTCCCGCTTCCGTGCGGTGTGACGCGACGTTACGCCCGGTGAAGGCGTGTGACGGACCCGTTCTCCGTGCTCGGAGACGACCGTAGATTCGGGTCAGTATTCCGCGCAGGAGCGAGGAGCGCGCCGTTGTGGGCTGCCCTCGCACGGGAGGGACCGCACCGATGAGCTTCGTGAAGGACTGGCAGGACTGGCACGCGTCGCGCGAGCGCTACGCAGGGTCGGAGTATGGTCCGTCGGCGCTCGAGTCGACGAACTGGCTCATCACGGAGGCGGCAGCGGTCGACGGCATCCCCGGGCTCTGGGCGCTGACCGGCGACGGCGGCATCCGGGGGAGCGAGCTCGGTCAGGCGGGATCGACCGTGGTCCTGCGCGGTACGGAGAGTGTCCGCCTCGGCAGGCGTGAGCTGCGGGTGTTCGATCGCCACGGTGCCCTCGCGCTGCGGGTGCTGAATCCGGCACGGCCGCAGCGCGAGTGGTTCACCGCGATCGACGCCTACGCGCCCGACGAGCGTTGGCGACTCCCGGCGGTGTTCGAGGAGACGCCGGATGAGCAGATCCTGATCACATCGGTCGACGGTGAGGCGCGGGAGACGCCGGTCGCCGGGCGGTTGCGGTTCGAACTGGCGGGGGCAGCCCAGACGCTCACCGTCACCCGGAACGGACAGGGCGCGCTGAGCGCGGTCTTCGCCGACGGCACCAACGGGCTGGAGACGTACCGGTTCCGGTTCCTGCCGGTCGACGAGCCCGCCGCCGATGGTACGGCCGTGATCGACTTCAACCGCGCCTATCTGCCGCCGTGCGCGTTCTCGGACCAGTACGTCTGCCCGTTGCCGCCCGCCGGCAACCGGTACTCGACGCCGATCCGCGCCGGAGAGCGCGTGGTGGTGCTCGGGGGCTGATCCATCCGGTGGTCGGTGCATCACGGCTGACCCGCCGGATCGGGGCTCTCGCGCCTTAAGCTGGAACCGTGCACGGTGAATACAAGGTCCCAGGTGGAAAGCTCGTCGTCGTCGACCTCGAGATCGAGGACGACCGGATCGCCCGCTTCCGCCTCGCCGGCGACTTCTTCCTCGAGCCGGACTCGGCGCTCGACGACATCAACGCCGCGGTCAACGGGCTGCCCGCCGAGACGGACTCGACGGCGATCGCCGCGGCCGTCCGCAGTGCCCTTCCGGATGGCGCTCAGCTGCTCGGCTTCTCGCCCGAAGCCGTCGGCACCGCCGTGCGCCGCGCACTCGTGACGGCCCCGGGGTGGCGCGACTTCGACTGGGAGATCGTGCACGACCAGGCGGTCTCGCCGCGCATGAACCTCGCCCTCGACGAGGTGCTCACCGCCCGGGTGGGCGAGGGGCGCCGGCGTCCCACCCTGCGCATCTGGGAGTGGAACGAGTCGGCCGTCGTGATCGGGTCGTTCCAGTCGTACCGCAACGAGGTCGACCCCGAAGGCGCCGCCCGGCACGGGTTCGACGTGGTCCGCCGCATCTCCGGCGGGGGCGCCATGCTCATGGCCGCGGGGCAGATCATCACGTACTCGCTGTATGTGCCGGCATCGCTCGTCGCGGGCATGACCTTTGCCGACTCCTACGCCTTCCTCGACGACTGGGTGCTGCAGGCGCTGCGGTCGCTCGGCATCGACGCGGTCTACCAGCCGCTCAACGACATCGCGAGCCCGACCGGCAAGATCGGCGGTGCCGCGCAGAAGCGCCTCGCCAACGGGGGAGTGCTGCACCACGCGACCCTGTCGTACGACATCGACGGCCAGGTCATGACCGAGGTGCTGCGCATCGGCCGCGAGAAGCTCAGCGACAAGGGCACCACCTCCGCCGCCAAGCGCGTCGACCCGCTGCGGAGCCAGACCGGACTCGAGCGCGCCGAGATCATCGAGCGGTTCAAGGACACCTTCCGCTCGCTGACCGACGCCGAGACGGGGTCGATCACGGCGGACGAGTATGCCGACGCCGAGGCTCTCGTCGAGTCGAAGTTCGCCACCGAGGCGTGGCTGCATCGGGTGCCGTGACCGCGGGCGCGGTCACCATCATCGAGGGTGACAACCTCGCCGTCGCGGCGACCCTGCCGTCGGGTTCCTTCACGCTCGTGTACCTCGACCCGCCGTTCAACACCGGCCGGACGCAGGGGCGGCAGGTGGTCACCGCGCGCCGGACGTTCACAACTCCTCAAGAATCTGAGCCCGTCGCAGGTGCTGCCACGGAATCCGGCGACCAGGAGGGGGTGACAGGCGCAGATCTGAGGAGTTCTGAACCGCCGGAGCCCGAGACGGAGCCGGCGAGCGAGGTGCGGCACGGGTTCCACGGCCACGCGTACGAGCGGGTGCGCGGGATGCTGCGCGCGTACGACGACCGTTTCGATGACTACGGCTCCTTCCTGATGCCGCGGCTCGAGGAGGCGTGGCGGCTGCTCGCCGACGACGGCACGCTGTATCTGCACCTCGACTACCGTGAGGCGCACTACGCGAAGGTGATGCTCGACGCCGTGTTCGGGCGGGACTGCTTCCTCAACGAACTCATCTGGGCGTACGACTACGGCGCGAAGTCGCGTAGCCGCTGGCCCACCAAGCACGACACGATCCTCGTCTACGTGAAGAATCCGCGGGAGTACGTCTTCAACTCCGAAGAGGTCGACCGCGAGCCGTATATGGCGCCGGGACTGGTCACCGCCGAGAAGGCCGCGCGCGGCAAGCTGCCGACCGACGTCTGGTGGCACACGATCGTCCCGACGACCGGGCGCGAGAAGACCGGTTATCCCACGCAGAAGCCGGAGGGCATCCTGCGCCGCATCGTGACCGCGTCGAGTCGACCCGGCGACCGGGTGCTCGACCTCTTCGCCGGCAGCGGCACGACCGGGGCCGTGGCCTCGGCGCTCGGTCGCGATGCCGTGCTGGTCGATGACAACCCCGAGGCGATCGGGATCATGAAGACGCGGATGCCGCACGCCGAGGTGATCACGCCCGGCTGAGGGCGTTCGCGGTGTCGCCGCTCGCCGTCCACAGACGGGAGAATGCTGTGATGACGGATACCGACTTCGAGACGACCGCCGACCTCGTCGAGGTGACGACCACCGCAGGACGCGTGCGCGGCCGCTGGCGTCCGACCACCGGTGGTCGAGGCAATCCGCGGTCGGCGGCGTTCCTGGGCATCCCGTTCGCGGAGGCCCCGGTCGGTGAGCTGCGCTTCCAGGCGCCCGTGCCGAAGGCGCCGTGGGAGGGCGTGCGCGACGCGCTCGAGTTCGCCGCCACCGCGCAGCGCGGCGATCCCGGCGTCACGCTCATCCCCGAGCCGAGCGTCGAGGGCGAGTCGACACTCAACGTCAACGTGTTCACGCCGAGCCCGGCCCGCGCCGGGCAGGGAACCGGGCTCCCGGTGCTCGTCTGGATCCACGGCGGCGGGTACTTCGCCGGCTCGCCCGCGAGCGTCTGGTACGACGGCCGCAACTTCAACCGCGACGATGTCGTGACCGTGTCGATCTCGTACCGCCTCGGCTTCGACGGCTTCGGCTGGATCGAGGATGCTCCCTCGAACCGTGGTGTGCGCGACTGGCTGCTCGCGCTGGAGTGGGTGCAGCAGAACATCGCCGCGTTCGGCGGCGACCCGTCGCGCGTGACGATCGCCGGCCAGTCCGCGGGCGGCGGTGCCGTGCTGACCCTGCTCGGCATGGAGAAGGCGCAGCACCTGTTCCACGGTGTCTACGCGATCTCCGGCGCGCTCGCCGATGTCGCCGCCACCCGTGCCGAGACGTTCGGTCGCGGGCTCGCCACCGCCGGCGGGGTCGAGCCGACCGTCGCCGGCTTCTCGTCGCTCTCCGAGGAGCGCATCCTCGAGCTGCAGAAGAAGGCGACCGCGCTCGGGCCGTCATCCGTCGGCAGCATGATCGAGGAGGGGCTGCCGCTCGGGCCGAGCATCGACGGCGACCTGATGCCGCGGTCGACGCGCGAGGCGCTCGCCGCGGGTGTCGGCGCTGACAAGCCGCTCGTGCTCGGCGCGACCGACGACGAGTTCACCATGGTGTTCTCGGATGCGGCGAAGAAGCTCCGTTGGGTGCCCCGGTCGCTCCTGCTGGGAAAGCTCGGGCTGCCGAAGGCCGCGCGCCGCGAGTACCTCGCCGCCAACGCCGACGTCACGGGACTCGGCAATGCCCGTGTCGCCGGGAGACTGCTGACCGACCGGATGTTCCGCTCGGCGCTGCTGAAGGTCGTCGCCGACCGCGGGGCCGCGCCGACCTGGGTGTACCGGTTCTCGTGGCCGTCGGGGCGCTTCGGTTTCGCGGAGCACTGCCTCGATGTGCCGTTCTTCTTCGACTGCCTCGACGGGCCCGCGATCGAGCCGCTCGCCGGCCCGAACCCGCCGCAGCAGCTGGCCGATGAGGTGCACGGCGCGGCGGTCGCGTTCGTCACCGGCGGGGATCCCGGTTGGCCGCGGCACGAGGGGGGTGCGGGCATCGTCCGGGTCTACGACACTCCCACCCGCGACGTCCGCGATGCCTACGCGTCGGTGCGTCCGCTCCTGGGCGAGTCGTCCTGACGATCTGAGCCGACCAGCCGTCAGGCCACGTACACCTTGCGGAGCGTCTCGGTCACGGTCCAGGTCG
>NZ_JBLVOH010000079.1:25892-31444 GCF_053543675.1 Microbacterium umsixpiens | reverse complement strand
GTTGCAGGCATGGAGGCGGTTTCCGCCAGCCACGTCCGTCGCGGTCTGCCGCGTGTCGTCGGCGGAGATCCGTGGCCGCCCGCAGACACCGTGCCGGCCCTGTCCGGCGTCGCGGCGGCTGCCGTCGCGTCCGTCGCGGACGAAGGTGCGGAGGCGGCCACGGTCGTCGAGGCCGTCGCCGCCTCGGAGCCCGCCGCCCCGGCCGCCGGTTCCGCCCTGGTCGTCCCGGTCCTCGCCGACCTCGACACCCCGCTGCCGTGGACTCGGACCGTCTGGAGAGGTCGCGCTCCGCGCCACGTCGCCGAGACTCCGTCGTCGGGTCGCCCGCGTCCGACCTGGCCGCAGGCGATCGCGGTCCTGTTCGGCGCCGCGGCACTCGGGGTGCTGGCGGGCGCCGCCATCGCCTTCGTGCGGGCGCTCCTGAGCTTCCCGTTCATGCAGGACTTCCTCGCGGCGTTCCCCGGCGAGTACGAGCCGGCCATCGCGGTCGAGCCGGGCTTCGCGCCGTGGGTCAACTGGGCGCACTTCTTCAACATGTTCCTGATCGTGCTGATCATCCGCTCGGGGCTGCAGGTGCGCACCGAGAAGCGGCCGACGGTGTTCTGGACGCCGCGCGGAAACGCGAAGGGCAAGATCAGCCTGAATCTCTGGTTCCACCAGGCGCTCGACATCCTGTGGCTCGTCAACGGCGTGATCTTCGTCGTGCTGCTGTTCGTCACCGGGCACTGGGTGCGGATCGTGCCGACGAGCTGGGAGGTCTTCCCGAACGCACTGTCGGCGGCCCTGCAGTACGTCTCGTTCGACTGGCCGCACGAGAACGGCTGGAACAACTACAACAGCCTGCAGCAGCTCGCGTACTTCGTGACCGTGTTCATCGCGGCGCCGCTGGCGGCGATCACCGGGTTCCGCATGTCGGGGCTGTGGCCGAAGAAGGCCGAGAAACTCTCCAAGGCGTACCCGGTGGAGTGGGCGCGTGCGCTGCACTTCCCGATCATGCTGTACTTCGTGGCGTTCATCATCGCCCACGTCGCGCTCGTGATGCTCACCGGATTCCTGCGCAACCTGAACCACATGTTCGCGTCGCAGGATGCGGTCACCTGGACCGGGTTCTGGGTGTTCATCCTCTCGCTCGTGGTGATCGCGCTCGCCTGGGTGGCCGCCCGCCCGCTGGTGCTCGCGCCGATCGCGAAGGTCTTCGGCAAGGTCTCGGGGCGCTGAGGAGGATTCCTCCACGAGGGTGTTGACACCTAACCAAGCAAACGCTTGACTGACAAGGTGTTCGCGCCTCTCGCCTTCTTCTCCTTCGTCCGCCTCGACGACCGCTCGCTGCATGGGGACTACAGCAGGTGGCATCAGCTCGACCATCGTCCGGAGAACCTCGCGCTCCCCGGCGTGGCCTGGGGTGACCGGTGGGATGTCCGCCCGGAATACGCCGAGCTCGCCGACGGGTCGCTTTCCGGCGCCGTCGACTTCGTCGCCATGTACTGGTTCCGCGATCCCGTGGACGAATCGGTCGCAGCCTGGGACGCCCTCGGCGAGGCGTCGTTCCAGTGGGGGCGCGGTCCGCTGATCCCCGGCATCCACCGGCCGATGCTGGCGTTCTTCCGTCCGGTCAAGGGGTACGCCGCCGCGCGGGCGCTGGTCGACCCGGAGGTGCTGCCCTACCGTCCGCACCGGGGGATCCACCTCACCGCGACCCGGTTCACCGATCCGCACGGGGGCGAGACACACGAGGCGCACCGTCGCGAGGACCGCGAGCTCATCCCCGCTCTGCTCGACGTCGACGGCGTGGCCGGAGCCTGGACGTTCTCGTACAGCCACCCGCAGCGGCACTCATCGCTGCCGTTCGACGAGACGCCGGCGGATCCGCCCGGGAGCATCCGCATCCGCCTGGTGTACCTGGAAGACGACCCCGCCGACGTGACCCCGCGGCTCCGCGCGGTCGAGGACGGCTTCCCCGAGGCGGGGGAGCGGATGCTGTCCACCCCGGTGAAGACGATCATCCCCTGGCAGGACTGGTGAGCGAGGCGCTGGAGCGGCGCCTGCAGGTGCTGGAGGACCGCGCCGAGATCGCCGATCTCATCGCGCGGTACGGCCCCGCTGCGGATTCCGGTGATGCCGACGCGGTCGCGGCGCTGTGGGCACCGGGCGGCACCTATCAGTTCGATGACACGGTGCTCGAGGCCGACGACATCCGCTCGCTCGTGTCGATCCCGACGCACGTGGAGTACATGCGCCGCGGGTGCGCGCACATCGTCTCCGCGCCGCGCATCGAGATCGACGGCGACGACGCCGTGGCGGTGACGCACTCGGTCGTGATGCTGCGCGAGGGCGAGCGCTGGATCGGCGAACGGGTCAGCGCGAACCGCTGGGAGCTGCGCCGCACGGCCGATGGATGGCGGGTGCAGCGCCGTCGCAACCGTCTGCTCGACGGAGACGGAGCCGCCCGGGAGCTGCTGGCCCGCTGAGGCGTCCGGGTCAGCGCTCGAAGCGGCTGAGGGGGGTCTCGCCTGCCGCGGCGAGGCGCGCGAGCGTGCGGGCCCGGGGGCCGAGGGCGCTGCCGAAGCGCACGTCCCAGGACTCGTGTGTGTCGTCACCCAGGGCGATGCGGGCGTGGTGCGGCCAGTTCGGGTCGTCGAGCGCCTGTCGCCCGAGGAGCACCAGGTCGGAGTCGCCGTCGTGGATGAGGCGGGCGGCCTGTTCCGGGTCGACGACGAGCCCGACGGTCGCCGTGCGCACACCGACCTCGTCGCGGATGCGGCGTGAGAAGTCGGCGTGGAAGGCGAAGCCCCGACGGATGCGGGTGTCGACCGTGCGGTCGGTGGTGATCCCACCCGAGGAGGTGTCGATCACGTCGACGCCCGCTGTGGCGAGTCGACGCGCCACCTCGACCGTCTCGTCGATGCCCAGCCCGCCCTCGGCTCCGTCGACCGACGAGATGCGGAACGAGAAGGGGACGCCGCCGCCGATCGCGTCGCGGACTGCGGCGACGACCTCGAGCGGATAGCGCAGACGGTTCTCGGGGCTGCCGCCGTAGTGGTCGGTGCGCCGGTTCGACACGGGGGAGAGGAAGGAGTGCAGGAGGTAGCCGTGCGCGCCGTGGAGCTCGACGAAGCGGAACCCGGCAGCCACCGCGCGGGCGGCCGCGTCGTGCCAATCCTGCACGGACCGGGCGATCTGCGCCGTGGTGAGTGCGGCGGGGACGGCATGACCCGGGCCGGCGGACAGGGCGCTCGGGGCGACGAGGGGCCAGGGGCCGAATCCGGCCGACGCATCCTCGTCGTCGAGCGGAGCGCCCGCGCGCCAGGGCTCCCGGACGGCGGCGCGGCGTCCGGCATGCCCGAGCTGCACGCCCGGCACCGATCCCGACGCGGCCACGAGCGCGGTGACCCGTCGCCATCCGGGGATCTGCTCGTCGCTCCACAGCCCGGTGTCGAACGGCGAGATGCGGCCCTGCGGGTGCACGGCCGTCGCCTCGGCGATGATGAGCCCTGCACCGCCCAGAGCGAAGCGGCCGAGGTGCGCGACGTGGAAGTCGGCGACCAGTCCGTCACGCGAGGCGTACATGCACATCGGTGAGATGCCCACGCGGTTCGGCAGGGTCACATCGCGCAGGGTCAGCGGAGAGAAGAGGCTCATGCGGGCTCCTTGGAATGGGGCAGGCGGAGGAAGGCGGCGAGCACCGCGGTGACCACGCCGCACGCTGCGGCGAAGCCGAGCGACAGCTGCAGCGCCCACTCGGAGAGGAAGGCGGGATCGGCGGTCGACGGGAGTGCGGCGATCACGAACGCGAAGAGCGCGGCGGCGACGGCGCCGGAGAGGGTGCGGATGACGGAGTTGACACCGTTCGCCGTAGCCACCTCGTCGGAGGGCACCGAGGCGGTGATCAGCGACGGCATCGCGGCGAACGCGAAGGCGACACCCGCGCCCACCAGGGCGGACCCGATGAGGACGGGCAGGGCGCCGCCGTGGAAGAGCATTCGGAACAGGAAGGCGAACGCCATCATCGCCGATCCGAGCAGGAGTGCGCGTTGACCGCCGAAGCGCGTGATGACGCGCGCTGCGAGAGGGGCGAGCGCGATCATCGTCAGAGCGGACGGCAGGAGGAACAGCCCGGCCGCGGCCGTGGCGACATCGAGTCCATAGCCCGTGGATGTCGGCGCGAGGGCCTCCTGCGTCGTGAGCAGATGGTTGGCGTACATCCCGAACGTGGCGAAGAACGAGGCGATGTTGATGGGCAGGATCGGGGCGCGCATGGCGGTGCGCACGTCGATCAGAGGGGCCGGATGTCGCCGCTCCCACAGCATCCAGAGCACGAGAGTCGCGACCGCGAGCAGTCCGAGCCCCAGGGTGAGCGGGCTCGCCCACCCCCAGTACTGTCCCCGGGAGATCGCCAGCAGCAGCGCGGTGAGACCGAGGGTGAGCAGCACCGCGCCGATGAGGTCGAAGGCGCGACTCGGGCCGGTGGGCGCCTCGGGGATGCGCACCCGGATCAGGACGCAGAACAGGGCGCCGACGACCGCCGAGCACCAGAAGACGGTCGGCAGACCTCCCCACTCGAGCAGCGGCCCCGCGAGGACCAGCCCGAGTGCGGAGCCCATGCCGAGCGTGCCGCTCATGAGGGCGATGCCGAGGACGGCCCGCCGACGCGAGACGAGGGCGCTCAGCAGGCCGATGCCGATCGGGACCACCGCGGTGCCGAAACCCTGGAGTGCGCGGCCGATCAGCACGGCCGTGAACCCGGGGATCACGGCGGCGATCACGGAGCCGATGACGAGCAGCCCCATCGACACCAGCAGGAGAAGGCGGCGGCCGTGCATGTCAGCGAGCCGGGTGACGACCGGGGTGCCGACCACCCCGGCGAGGAGGGTGACCGTGATCAGCCAGGAGGCGTCGGCCGCCGTGGTGTCGAGCAGCTCGGGGACCAGCGGGAGGAGAGGGACGATGAGCGTGAACTGCAGCGACGTCAGCATTCCGCAGGCGGCGAGCAGGGCCACCACCACGCGCTCGTGCCGTTCTCGTTCCGACTTCACCGTCACCGTTCCACTCGCAGGAGCGCCGTCCCTGTCGTCAGGCTATCCGGATCTCGTTAAATGAACAAGCGATTGCTAGGGTGGCGGGATGAGTAGCCGAGCGGATGACGTCGTCCCCGTCGATGAGGCCGAGCGTGACGCCTGGGAAGCCGGTCTCCTGCGCGACGCGGCCGACCTCGGCGACGGTCTCTGGGGCATCCCCGTGGCGATCCCGGAAGGGACTCTCCCCGGCACGCTCGCCTACGCGCTCGTCGGCGACGATGGGGTGCATCTGGTCGACCCCGGGTGGGACACCGCGGAGAACCTCGGGCGCATCGAGCGGGCGATGAGGGCGGCCGGACGGTCGCTGCCCGACATCGCGACGGTCGTCGTCACCCACCACCACCCCGATCATCTCGGTCTCGCCGAACGCGTGCGGACGCTCACCGGTGCGCGGATCGTGATGTCCGCGGCCGAGCGACGGGTGCTCGCCGCGGCCGTCGATCCTGCGGCGCGGGACCCCGAGTCGTATCGGGCCCC
>NZ_JBLVOH010000079.1:21256-25872 GCF_053543675.1 Microbacterium umsixpiens | reverse complement strand
GATGGGGCGTGCCGGACGGGCGTCATGACGAACTGCTGGCCTCGTTCACACGGCCGTCGCTCACGGGCGACGTCGAGCCCGACCTGCTCGTGGGCGACGGCGACGTGCTGGAGCTCGCTGGCAGGCGGCTCGAGGTCATCGCGACCCCGGGTCACACGGGCGGGCACATCTGTCTCGCCGACCGTGACGCCCGCCTGCTCTTCACCGGCGATCACGTGCTGCCGCGCATCTACTCCGGCGTCGGCATCGGTGTGCTCGCGGGGGATGAGCCGATGGGCGACCTGCTGGCGTCGCTCGACCGCCTCGCCGAGTTCGACGACTTCACGGTGCTGCCCGGACACGAGTTCCGCTTCACCGGGCTCGCGGCACGCCGCGCACGGATAGCCGCCCACCACCTGCGTCGCGCCGGAGAGGTGGCGGCGCTCGCCGCGGAACTCGGTGACCGGTCGGTGTGGGCCTACGCGAGCAGGCTCACCTGGACCTCGGGCTGGCAGGGGCTCGCCGGGTTCTGGCTGCACTCGGCGTTGCGTCAGACCGAGATGCACCTCGGTCTGGTCCGCAGCGGGCGTGCGGCAGCCTGGCTCAGCCGCGGCTGATCTCGCGGCGGTGCAGTCGCCAGCCGGACTCGCCCCGCACGAACACGTCGGCATAGACGCCCATGGCGGCCAGCGTCGGGATGCCGTCGGTGCCCCGGTAGTAGCGGAAGTACGAACGCGCGGTCGCCCGATCGCCGGCGACCTCGACCGTGATGCTCGAGACGTCGTGCCGAGTGTGCGAGCCCGGCCCCTGGATGCCCGCGGCGCGGCGCTCCTGCACGCCGGCGAGGAGGGCGGCACGACCGGAGATGGTCTGCACATCCATCGGGAGGTCCGTGGCATCGGTGAGGTCCCAGACGGCATCCGGGGTGAAGCAGTCGATGTACTGCTCGGGGTCGCCGGCATCCGCCAGTTGGGCGATGCGCGCGAGGAGCATCGCGATCTCCTGCCGATCGCCGATGGCCTGCAGGTCGACGTTCACGGCGCCTCCCCGGCCCAGCGCCGCAGGTGCGCGCGCAGGTCGGCGGGGATGGGAACCGGATCCTGTTCGGGGGAGACCGTGACGACGGTGTTCTCGGCACGAGCGACGATCGCGTCGTCCTCGATCCTGGTCATCTCGAACGCGAACCGGAACGAGGTGCTCCCGATCCGACCCATCCGCAGGTCGATCCGGATCTCGTCGAACAGACGTGCGGCGGCCAGGTACTCGCAGGTCGTGGCCCGCGACACCGTCCACCACCCGAAGCGCTCGATGAGGGTGTCCTGACGCAGCCCCTGCAGGAACAGGAACTCCGACTGCAGGCCCTCCATCTTGGGGAACCACGCGGCGTAGTACAGGATGCCGGCCGGGTCGGTGTCGGCATAGCTGAGGCGCACCCTGTGCGAGTGGACGATCGGTCGCGGGTCGACCTCGATCACTGCGTCACCGTCCAGCCGCCGTCGACCGGGAGGAAGACGCCGTTGATGTAGCCGGCGAGCGGGGAGAACAGGAACAGTGCGGCCCACGCGATGTCGTCGGGTGTGGCCATGCGCTGAAGGGGGATGCGGGTGAGTACGCGCTGCCCGGTCTCGCTTCCCGCGAAGCCCGCCAGCCGCGGGGTATCGGTCATGCCCGGTGCCACGCCGTTGGAGCGGAACTCCGCCGCGCGGTGGGCGGCGAGGTGGCGGACGTAGCCCATGATCGCGGCCTTGGATGCTGAGTACCAGGCGTTGTCGGTGCCGACGAGGTTGCCGGCGACCGAGGTGGTGGCGACCATCGCGGCTCCCTCGCCGGGGCCGGTGGCCGCCCACGTGTCGGTCATGCGGCGCACGCTCCCCACGCAGATCTCCAGTGCCCGGTCGAAGGGGATCTCTGACGCGGATGCCGGCCCGGCGTTGTTGTGGAGGTAGCGGATCGGCCCGAGCGCGCGCACCGCATCGGTGAACCCGGCATCCACGGCCGCGTCGTCCGACACGTCTGCCACCCAGGTGTGCACGGCGGGGGCTGTCGCGCGCACCTGCTCGGCGGTCTCCTCGAGGCCCGTCGGATTCAGGTCCCAGAGGCTGACGGCGAGACCGAGTTCTGCCGCATGCACGGCGGTGGCCCGCCCGATGCCGCTCCCGGCGCCGGTGATGAGCACCGCGTCTCCTGCTGTGAATCCGAGGTCGACTGCACCCATACCGCGCTCCTTTGCCCAAGCATTTGCTTGTTTGACTCTAGCGCTGCGGAAGGACGAAGGCCAGCCCCGACCACCGGGGGCGCCGTCACCGCGAAGAGAGCACGAAACCGCGGTAGTCGGCTGCCGCGACCTCCTCGCATCGATCGATGTAGTTCTTGAAGCCGCCGATGTACGGAAGGAACCCCCGTGCCTTGCCGGCGATGTTCGAGCCGGTGTACCACGACGGGGCCGATCCGAAGAGGGTGCGGTCGGCGAGCTCGAGGGAGTGCGCCGTCCAGGCGGCCGCCGCGTCGGACCGCGCCTCGATCGACGTGTGCCCCTGCTGTCGGCAGTGCGCGATGATCCGCAGCGCGTAGTCGCCCTGCTGCTCGGAGGTGAGTGCCATGTTCGACAGCACGCTGGGGCTGCCGGGGCCGTTCAGCACCAGCAGGTTCGGGAACCCGGGCAGGGCGATGCCGAGATAGGTCGAGGGGAAGCCGGTCCACTCCTCGCGCAGCGATCGGCCGTCGCGTCCGCGGATGTCGATCGCGGTGAGTGCGCCGGTCATGGCGTCGAAGCCTGTGGCGTACACGATCACGTCGTGCTCGCGGTGCTCGTCTGTCGTGCGGATGCCGGTCGCGGTCACTGCGGCGAGGGGTTCCCGGCGCAGGTCCACCAGCGCGACGTGCGGCTCGTTGAACGTCTCGTAGTAGCCGGTGTCGGTGCAGATGCGCTTGGTGCCGACCGGGTGGTCGCGCGGTGTGAGGGATTCACGCGTCTCGGGATCCGGCACCCTCTCGGCGAGCTTCTGCTCGAAGAAGACCCGGGCGGCGTCGTTGATCACCGGGTCGACGGTTAGCCCCTGGAACGCCTTGGCGAAGAGTACGCCGCCGCGTGTCCAGCTCTCCTCGAACACCGCGCGGCGCTCGTGCTCGTCGGCGTCGGCGAAAGGGACGGGGTGGCTCGTCCAGGGAGACCCCGCGGCGCCGTTCCAGGAGAGCTCGCGCCGACGCGCCAGGTCGTCCTGCTGTCGCTGCCACTCGTCATCGTCGAGAGTCCGGTTGAACGCGGGCACGCTGTAGTTCGCGCTGCGCTGGTACACCGTGAGCTCCGCGGCATCCTGTGCGATCAGCGGGATCGCCTGCACCCCCGAGGAGCCGGTGCCGATCACGGCGACCCGCTTGCCACGCAGGTCGACCGGATCCTCCGGCCAGGCCGAGGTCTGCAGGACCTCACCCGCGAAGTCGTCGCGACCGGGAAGGTCGGGCAGCTGCGGCTTCGAGAGCCCGCCCGTCGCCATCACCAGCCAGCGTGCCGAGGCCTGGAAGCCGGACTCCGTGCGCACGTCCCAGCGCTGCGCCCGCTCGTCCCAGGACGCGGCGGCGAGACGCTCGCCGAAGCGGTAGTGACGGCGGACGTCGAACCGATCGGCGACGTGGTTCAGGTAGCGCAGGATCTCGGGCTGCGTCGCGTAGCGCTCGCTCCAGCGCCACTCGCGCTGCAAGGCATCGTCGAACGAGAACGAGTAGTCGATGCTCTCGACGTCGCAGCGGGCGCCCGGGTAGCGGTTCCAGTACCAGGTGCCGCCCACGTCGTCACCGGCCTCGAGGCCGAGGATGTCGAGTCCCGCCCGCTCGGCGTGGATCGTGGAGTACAGGCCGGCGAAGCCGGCGCCGACGATGATGACGTCGTGTTCGGGGATCATCTGCGGTCCTTCGGGTCGGGGCTGGTCAGGGAGCGGAGGTCGCTCCACAGGATCTCGGCGGCGCTGATGCCGGGGCCGTAGCCGGGGATGGTCAGGAAGCCGTGGAACTGATCGGGGTGGTGACGGAGTGTCACCGGGACGCCGGCGGAACGGAGCCGCCGGGCGTAGTCGGCGCCCTCGTCGCACAGGGGGTCGAGGCCGGCGGTGACGACGATCGCGGGCGGGAGTCCTGCGAGGTCGTCGACCGCGAGCGGGGTGACGTCGGCGTCGAAGCGGCCCGGCCGCTCGCCGAGGAAGGTGCGCCAGTAGTGCGCCAGGAGCTCGGACGTGACGAAGTAGCCGGTCGCCCTCGCGCGGTGGCTCTCGGAGGACATCGTCGGGTCGAGGAACGGGTAGAGCAGCACCTGTGCGACGACCGGGCTCGCGCCGCGATCGCGGAGGCCGATCGCCGCGCCGGCCGCGACGTTGCCGCCCGAGCTGTCGCCCGCGAGGAGGAGCCCGTGCGCCCCGAGCCCGGCCTCGACGGCCCAGTCCGCCGCGGCGATCACGTCGTCGCGCGCCGCGCCAGGACCGGCTTCGGGAGCGAGGCGGTAGTCGACCGAGACGACGGTGGCGCCGGTGGCGCGGGCCCATCGCCGGCAGAAGCCGTCGTGTCCGGCGATCGAGCCGTGCAGGAAACCGCCGCCGTGCGCGTACACCGTGGTCGGCGCATCCGGCCGCCGCTCGCGCGGGTGGTAC
>NZ_JBLVOH010000079.1:18183-21236 GCF_053543675.1 Microbacterium umsixpiens | reverse complement strand
CGGATCGGGATGCCGTGGGTTCCGGCATCCACCACCCCGTCATCCGTCGCTGCGACGTCGTCGAGGTTCGTCGCCGGACGGATCCGCTCGTCGGCGGCAGCCCGTCCGTCGAGGGGGTCCATCGTCGCCAGCCGCGGGAAACTCGCGTTCAGCAGCTCCAGCATCCGGGTCGTCTCGTCCACATGATCTCCTTCGATCAGCAGCGGTATGACTGTTAGTCATAGTACGATCAGGAATATCTCACTCATCGACGAGGAGGTCAAGTGAGCGACCACGAAGACACCGACGACCGGCCCGATCTGCCCGCGACGAGCTGGGCCGTGCTCGGCATCCTGTCCTTCGACACCGAGCTGTCGGGATACGACGTCAAGCAGTGGGCCGATCAGAGCCTCGCCTACTTCTACTGGGCGCCCTCGCAGAGCCAGATCTACACGGAGCTGCGACGGCTCGAGGGGCTCGGCCTCGCGGAGTCACGGGTGGAGCAGACGCACGCGGCGAAGAGCCGGCGGTTGTACGGAATCACTGATCGGGGGCGCAGGAACATGCGCCGCTGGTCCGACGAGATCCCCGCGGAACCGGTGGTGCTCAAGCACTCGCACATCCTGCGCCTGTGGGCCGCGCACAACGGCGACCTCGATCGCCTGAGGGAGAGCCTGGCCGCCTACCGCGACGAGGCTCTGCGGACCGCGGAAGAGGCGGCTGCCCACGCGCGAGGCGCGCAGCGGGAGGATGCCTGGCGATTCTCCGGTGTGGCGCTCGAGTGGTCCGAGCGGTTCTCCCGAGACGAGGCCGCCCGCATCGACTGGCTCATCGAGCGCCTGAGCGGCATGCGATGAGCATCACGGTGCGGGCGTGAGCCCCGTCTGTGTCGGACGCTCAGAGACTGAACCCGCCGTCGACGTCGAGCTTCTGTCCGGTGATGAATCCCGCCGACGGGGAGGCGAGGAACGACACGGCGGCGGCGATGTCGCCCGCGGTGCCGAATCGGCGGAGCGGGATGTTCCGGGTCGCCACCTCGAGGGCACGCTCATCCAGGTCTCCGGAGGCCATCAACCGGGCCGACATCCCGTCCCACAGCATCCCCGGTCCGACCGCGTTCACGCGCACGCCGAAGCGCCCCTCCTCGGCGGCGAGTCCACGAGCCAGCGCCTCCACTGCGCCCTTCGGCGCGACCGACAGTCCGTCCCGCACGGGGTACCGCCGCGTCCCGGCGCTGGTGACGACGGTGAGCGATCCGGATGCAGCACGCAGCGCCGGGAGGAAGGCCTTCGCCACGACGAAGAAGCCGACGAGATCGTCGTCGACCTGTCGGGCGAACTGCTCGACCGTGACCTTCGACAGGTGCAGCATCGGCACGTGCGGGCCGGCGGCATGCACGACCGTGTGCACGGCGCCGTGGCGCTCGACGAGGTCGGCGACGAGGGCGGCCGCGCCGGCCTCGTCGCGCACGTCGAGTCGGTGGGCTTCGCCGTGCTCGCCGAGAGCGGCGAGCAGCTCGGGCGACGGCTCGGAGCGATGGGTGATCGCGACGCGCACCCCTTCGGCGGCGAGCTTCCGGGCGATGGCGGAGCCGATTCCGCCGGTCCCGCCGGTCACGACGGCGATGCCGGGAAGGTCGCGGAGAGAGCGGTTCTCAGAAGTCTGTGCAGTGTCCATGAGCCGGAATCTAACAGGTGTCCGAATCGTAACCAAGCAATTGACCGGTTGGGCGTTGCTCGGAGTGTCCGGGTGTGATTTACTAAGCAAGCGTTTGGTCGCTCTAGCGCTCTAACTCAACGATGAGAGAGGTTCGGATATGCGGTTCAACAGACTCGCGGCGGTTGCCGCAGGGATCGTGGTCTCGACGATGGTCCTCGCCGGCTGCTCCGGTGACGCGGACGCAGGGAACGGTGGCGGCGAAGGCGGCGGCGACGACCCGATCAAGATCGTGGTGCTCGGCGGCATGGGCGCGGAGGGCATCCTCGCCGACAACGCGACGACGGCCGTGACGGCTGCCCTGGCCTCCGTCGACGCCGTGAACGACATGGGTGGGATCCTCGACCGCGAGGTCGAGATCACCCACCTCGAGGACAACGCCGACCCGACGGTCGCCGTGACCAAGCTGCGCGAGTACATCGCCACCGAGGGCAAGCCCGACCTCGTGATGAACTCCGGCCCCTCCACGATCACCGAGGCGATGCTGCCGATCCTCACGCAGAACAAGATCGTCTCGTTCAACATCGGCCCGACGACGGGATCCGGTGACCCCGCGGTCAACCCCTACAGTTTCGACCTCAGCGCCTCCGTGCCCGACTACCTCGGCTCGTTCGTCGCCGAGATGGACGACCGCGGCTACGAGGACGTCGCGATCCTGCACGGCTCCAGCGCCTACGGCGAGCTCTTCGGCTCGCTCGGTGAGACCACCTTCACGGATGCAGGATTCACCGTCACCGGGAACGAGGGCTTCGACAACGCCGCCCTCGACATGACCTCCCAGCTCTCCTCACTGCAGCAGGGCGATCCCGATGTGCTCGTGCTCGACGCCTACGGCGCACCGCTCGGCTACGTGCTGCAGAGCCTGGAGAAGCTCGGGTGGGATGTTCCCGTGATGGGCAACTCCTCGGTCGCCGCGACCGGTCTGATCGCCACACCCGCACCCGACGGCGTGCTCGGCACCGACCAGGTCAAGAACCTCACCATGCAGGTGTACTCCAGCACCCAGTACGACCCGGACGACACCAAGGTCAACGAGGCCGTCGAGCGCATGCTCGCCGCCGGGGACATCAAGTCGTCGCTGATCCTGGCGTACAACTACGACTCGGCGCTGCTCTTCAAGGCCGCAGCGGAGAAGGCCGGTGGAGTCGACGACCCCGACGCCCTGGTCGCGGCACTCATCGACCCCGACGTCCAGAAGGCGGCCGAGACCGCGATCCTGGGTCTCTACGCCTTCGAAGAGGATGCGCACAGCCCGCACGTGGGCCCGGAGCAGTTCGCCTTCATCCCGCCGGGCGAACTCGTCAACGGTCAGTTCCAGCCCTGACCCCGGTCGGCGCGTGAACATCGCCGGCGGGGGG
>NZ_JBLVOH010000079.1:14194-18163 GCF_053543675.1 Microbacterium umsixpiens | reverse complement strand
CCGAGCCGTCGGCACACCAAGCCAAAGTGATGGAAGGAACCCGACCGCAATGACCATCATCTGGTCCGGCCTGGCTCTCGGTGCGATCTACGCACTGGTGGCGATCGGCTACAACATCGTCTTCCTCTCGCAGAAGACCTTCAACTTCGCCCAGGCGGCGCTCATGATGCTCGGCGCGTTCATCGCGTACGTCGGCATCGTCGTCTGGGGTCTGCCCTGGTGGCTCGTCGCGATCGCCGCGGCCGTCATCGTCGGCGCGATCGCCGCTCTCGAGGAGCGGGTCGCCATCCGTCCGGTCAAGGACCCGCACAACCTGCTGGTCACGACCCTCGGCGCCTCCATCATCATGGAGGGTGTCGCCCAGGTGATCTGGGGCGGAGAGCCCAAGCGCGTGCCCTTCTTCATGGGCGATCAGGTGCTCGAGTTCCTCGGCGGCCGGGTCTACCCCGTCGAGCTCGCCCTGATCGTGCTCGTCATCGTCCTGGTCATCGCGCTCACCCAGTATGCCAAGCGCAGCATGACCGGCATCGCCCTGCTCGGCATGAGCGAGAACAGGGAGGCGGCGCAGCTGCGCGGGGTGAACGTGCGGCGCTTCGCCCTCATGGCCTTCATCTTCACCGGCGTCCTCGCCGGTTTCCTCGGCGTGTTCGTCGGCCCCAAGACGTATGCGGTCGCCACGCTCGGCGCCTCCCTGGCGCTCAAGGGCTTCGTCGTCCTCGCGATCGGCGGCTTCGGGTCCCTCGGCGGCGTGCTCGTGGGTGGACTCATCGTCGGCCTCGCCGAGGCACTCGCGACGCGGTACATCGGTGCCGACTACGCGGGGTTGACGGTGTTCTTCATCCTCATCGTGATTCTGATGGTCAAGCCGACGGGACTCTTCACCCGTCGCGTGGAACGGACGGTGTGACCGTGGCTGCTCTCTGGTTGAAACTACGGTCCGTCCCCGGCTGGATCTGGCCCCTCGCCGTCGGTGCCGTGCTGCTCGCGCTGCCGTTCCTCGGGCTCAACTACGCCGCGACGCGGCAGATCGAGCTCACCCTGATCCTGGCGCTGATCGTGCTGGGCCTGAACCTCTCGCTCGGCTACGCCGGCGAGCTGGCGATGGGACAGGTCGCGATGTATGCGGCCGGTGCCTATGCCGCGGGTCTCGCCAACAAGGCCGGGGTGACCGACATCTGGCTGCAGCTGCTCATCGGCGGCGGCGCCGCGCTGCTCATCGGACTCATCTCCGGCATCCCCGGACTGCGTCTGGGGAGCTGGTCGCTCGCGATGACCTCGTTCTTCCTGATCCTGATCGTCCCGGACGTGCTGTCGATCTTCAAGGAGCAGACCGGCGGTCGCAACGGTCTGGCCGGCATCATGCCCGCGACCTCGTTCGGTCAGATGATCGACGGCCGCACCTACTACCTGATCATCGTCGGCGTCGCGATCGTGGCCTTCGCACTGATCCGCAACCTCGTCGTCTCCGACCACGGGACGGCGCTCCGCGTGCTCAAGCAGAGCCCGGTCCTGGCTTCGTCGATGGGCATCTCCGTGTTCCGCGCCAAGCTCACGGCCTACGCGATCGGCGCCGTCCCTGCCGGCATCGCCGGGGTGCTCTTCGCCAACCTCGACCTCTTCATCTCGCCGGAGGCCTTCGCGTTCTCGTTCGCGATGACGGTGCTCGCGGCCTCGATCTTCGGCGGTTCCGCCAGCATCTACGGAGCCCTGATCGGTGCAGCGGTGCTGCAGTTCGGGATGAACCAGTCGACGAACTTCAGCCAGTTCGGACTGATCATCTCCGGGGCGTTCCTGCTCATCGGCGGAGTGGCCTTCACCGGAGGACTGTCCGGGCTGCTGCGGACCCTCGTGCGCAAGGCCGACATCGCGGCCAAGGCCAAGACCGGGGTGCGCCCGGCGGAAGCCGCTCCGGCCGAGATCGAGAAGCTCGACGGCGCGCTGCTGCGCACGGAGGGAGTCTCCAAGGCGTTCGGCGGCAACCAGGCGCTGTCGAAGGTGTCGATCGATGCGGCGCCCGGTGCGGTCACGGCGATCATCGGCCCCAACGGCTCCGGGAAGACCACCCTGCTCAACATGATCTCCGGCTTCTACAAGACGGATGCCGGCACGATCGAACTCGACGGGAAGTCCATCCAGGGACTCTCGTCGTACCGGGTCGCCCGGGCGGGGGTCTCGCGCACGTTCCAGACTCCGAACATCCCCGAGAAGCTGACGGTGTTCGAAGCCGTGGCGGCCGGACGCTATGCCACGGAGCGGGCCTCCGTGTTCGCCTCGTTCCTGCGGCTGCCGACGTTCTGGCGAGCTCGCGCGGAGAACCGGGCGGCGGCGGAGCGGGCGCTCGCGCTGGTCGGGCTCAGCGCGCAGCGCGACGAGCCGGCCGACTCGCTCCCGCTCGGCAACCGTCGACTGCTCGAGGTCGCCAGGAGCCTGGCCGCGTCCCCGAAGGTGGTGCTCCTCGACGAGGTGGCATCCGGCCTGGACGAGGACGAGCTCGAGGTCCTCGAGAGTCTCGTGAAGCGGCTGCGCGACGCCGGCATGACCGTCATCCTGGTGGAGCACAACTTCCAACTCGTGCTGCGCGTCGCCGACGACATCTATGTGCTCGCCCAGGGCGCGGTCATGGCGCACGGCACCCCCGATCAGATCGAGAGCAACCCGCGGGTCATGGAGGAGTACCTCGGCGTGACGGCGGAGACCAACGCGGCGGGAGGCGGCGACCATGAGTGATGTGCTGTTGGAGGTGTCCGGTCTGCAGACCGGCTACGGCGACCTGACCGTCGTGCGCGACGTCTCGCTGACCGTGCGGGCGGGGGAGATCACGGTGCTGCTCGGTCGGAACGGCGCGGGCAAGACGACGACGCTGCGGGCGATCACCGGGCTGAACAGGGTCTCGGGCGGCACGGTCGCCTACCTCGGCGAGCCGCTGACGGATGCACCTCACAAGCGGGTCGCCCGCGGGATCTCGTACGTGCAGGAGGGCAAGAAGGTCTTCCGTGAGCTCACGATCGAGCAGAACCTCATCCTCGGCGGATTCTCGCGGGGGATGGGCAAGCGGGCTCTGATCGCGGCGGCGGAGGAGATCTACCAGCTCTTCCCGATCCTGGGCAGCAAGCGTGCCCTCCCCGCGGCGAGCATGTCGGGTGGGCAGCAGCAGATGCTCGCGATCGGCCAGGCGCTGATGGCGAAGCCGAAGCTGCTCATCCTCGACGAGCCGAGCCAGGGGCTCGCTCCGGTGATCGTCAAGGAGGTCATGGAGCGGGTGCATGAGCTCAAGAACACCGGCATCGGCATCCTCCTGGTCGAGCAGGCCGTGCAGGAGTCCGTCGCCATCGCCGACGAGGTGACGGTGATCGAGATGGGCCGCACGACGCTCGCCGGGGCCGCGGCCGACGTCACGCTCGAGGATCTGCAGAAGGCGTACTTCGGCGCGGTCGCGTAGCGTCGACGCCTGAGGGTCAGGCCGCCGGGAGGGCGGATGCGGCGGGGTAGCCGAGCACCGTGTCCTGGCTGCGGGCGAAGGCCGTCGTCACCCGACGGGCGATGAGCCAGCGGCCCTCCTCGCGTCGGTAGGCCACGTCGTAGAAGCCGCGCATCACGAGCCGGGGCGCGCCGGCATCCTCGGCGTAGTCGCCATGGAATTCCAGGTGGATGCGGGCCGTCGCGCGGTCGCCGTCGAACGCGAGCTGCGGCAGATGCAGGAAGTGGATGCCGGCGAAGGCAGCGTCGGCGCAGAACGCGTGGAGCGCCGGGCGGCCTTGCACGAAGGTCAGCGGCGGCGCCTCCCCGACAGCCCGCGACTGGTAGATGCCGTCCTCGGTGAAGAGGCTGCTCCACGTGTCGCCGTCGCGCTCGTCGAAGGCGCGCGCGTAGGTCGCCTCCAGCTCGATGATCTCCAGTCGGTCCTCCAGTGCCCGCAGGCGCTGTTCGATGCTCCGTGTCATGATCTCTCCTTCCTGGGCGCTGGGGGGG
>NZ_JBLVOH010000079.1:10653-14156 GCF_053543675.1 Microbacterium umsixpiens | reverse complement strand
GGCCCCGTGGTCCGTCGCCCTCCGGTTCACGCAGTCGCCCGGCATCCGAGCGGGTCCATTCGCGCACGGCGGTGCGCTCGACGATGCGCCAGCCGTCGGGGTCGCGGCGGACATGATCGAGGTAACGGAAGCCGCTCGTGAAGTTGAGGGACTCGTCGTCGGACGGCGTACCCCAGTGCACGGCCGTGCCGTACGTCTCGGCGAAGGCATGATCGCCGTGGAGCTCGACCCGGTGGTTCCCGACGAGGTGCATGGTGCCGTCGAACACGGCCGTCCGCTCGCGCAGCCAGGCCACGTAGTCGTCGGCCGTTCCGGAGAAGCCGGTGTGGTGGTCGACGCCGTCTCGCGCGTAGACGCTGCGGACCGCCGCGTAGTCGGCGCGGTCGACGGCCGAGCAGTAGCGCAGGACCAGGTCGTGGATCTGCTGACGATCCATGAGCTCGGCGAGCGTGTTCATGCCTGATCCGGCATGTTCGTCCAGCCGCGACCGGATGCCTTGCCGTACCAGCCGGCTGCGGCCAGTGTTCCGCCGTCGACGGGGATCGTGTGACCCGTGATGAACGCAGCGTCGCGCGAGGCGAGGAAGGCCACCACTCCCGCGAAGTCCTCGGGTGTCCCGAAGCGTCCGGCGGGAAGCCAGGATCGCAGCAGCGCGGGGTCGCGGCCGGCCAGCATGAGCTCGGCCGGGGTCTGCGCGGTGTCGGCGAGGTCGGGGGCGATGGCGTTGACCCGGATGGCGGAGGGCCCGAGTTCGACGGCGAGGCTTTTCGTGAAAGCGGAGACGCCGGCGTTGTACGCCGAGTACACGGCGTTGCCGGGGATGCCGCGGAACGCCTCGACCGTGGAGACGTTGACGATGCTGCCGCCGCCGGCCGCGATCATCCCCGGCAGGAGCGCGTGCGTCACGGCGAAGACGTGCCAGAGGTTGAGCTCGTGCAGGCGCCGCCACTGGTCGGGCGGGCTCTTGGCGAAGAACGACTTCGCCGGGCGGTAGTCGCCGACGTTGTTGACGAGCACGTCGGCGTGTCCGTATTCGCTCTCGACCCGGGCCGCGAGGCGGGCGACCGTGTCGTCTTCGGTGATGTCGCCGACGAGGACGGTGCAGCGGCCGCCGGTCGCCTCGATGTCGGCGGCCGTACGTGCGGCGGCATCCGCATCGATGTCGACGAGCAGGACGTGGTCGCCGTCGGCGGCGAAGCGCCGGCTGATCCCGCCGCCGATACCGAGGGCGCCGCCGGTGACCACGACGGTGCGGGGATGCTGCAGAGGGACGTCATCGTGACTCATGCAACAAACCTAGCATTTGGTTGGTAGCATGGACAGGTCGGCGCATCGGAGCGCCGCGCTCGGAGGAGGCGGAGTGAGCCTGGTCATGGATTTCGCGGGGAAGGTCGTCGCGGTCACCGGCGGTGCTCGAGGTGTGGGCCGTGGCGTGGTCGAGGCGTTCCTCGATGCGGGTGCCGACGTCGAGTTCTGCGGTCGCTCCGAGCCGACGACCCTGCCGGAGCGCGACGGGCGCGTGGCATCCTTCCGTCCGGTCGATGTGCGCGACGCCGCTCAGAACGAGGCCTGGATCGCGGGCGTCGCGGAACGCCACGGACGCCTCGACGTGCTCGTCAACAACGTCGGCGGCTCGCCGTTCGGCCGATTCGAAGCCGGGTCGCCGAGGTACTTCCAGGCCATCACCGAGATCAACTTCCTCTCCGCCGCGGTCGCCACGAGAGCGGCGTTCCCCGCGTTGCGTGCCGCATCCGGCAGCGTGATCAACATCACCTCGATCAGCGCCCGCCGCCCCAGCCCCGGCACGGCCGTGTACGGCGCGGCGAAGGCGGCGCTGGAGAGCCTGACCCGCAGCCTCGCGGTCGAATGGGCGCCGGAGATCCGCGTCAACGCGGTCAGCAGCGGCCTGGTGCACACCGAGAGCGCGGTCGACCACTACGGCACACCGGAGCAGTACGCGGAGATCGCACGGACCATCCCGCGGGGGCGACTGGCCTCGCCGCAGGAGCTCGGCAACGTCTGCGTCATGCTCGCCTCACCCCTGTCGGCGCACATCACCGGCGCCGTCATCCCCGTGGACGGTGGCGGCGAATGGCCCGCTTTCCTGAGCCACACCCCGAACGCGGACATCGTGCAGCAGGCCGACCGCCTCGACATCACTGGAGGATCCTCATCATGACCGAAGCCGTCATCGTCTCCGCGGTGCGCTCGCCCATCGGACGCGCGTTCAAGGGCAGCCTGAAGGACATGCGCGGTGACGACCTCGCCGTGCAGATGGTGCGCGCGGCCGTCGAGGCGGTGCCCGGCCTGAACCCGGACGAGATCGTCGACCTGATGGTGGGCTGTGCGCAGCCGGCAGGCCAGCAGGGATACAACATCGGACGGATGCTGGCGCTGCAGCTCGGCTGGGACGCGGTGCCCGGCACCACGGTCAACCGCTACTGCGCATCGTCGCTGCAGACGACGCGGATGGCGTTCCATGCGATCAAGGCCGGCGAGGGCGACGTGTTCGTCTCGGCCGGGGTGGAGGCGGTGTCGCAGTTCGGCTCCGGCAAGTCCGACGGCATGCCGGACACCAAGAACCCGCGGTGGGCGGATGCTGCGGCCCGCACGGCGCGCGACGCGCAGAACCCCGACTTCGTATGGTCGGATCCGCTCGAGCGGGGGGAGCTCGAGGACATCTACATCGCGATGGGGGAGACCGCCGAGAATGTGGCCTCCTTCCGCGGCGTGTCCCGTCGCGAGCAGGATGAATGGGCGGTGCTCAGCCAGAACCGCGCCGAGGCCGCCGGCGCCCGCGGCTTCTGGGGGACCGACATCACCCCGGTGCGTCTCGCCGACGGCACGCTCGTGACGAAGGACGACGGCCCCCGAGGGGGCGTCACGCTGGAGGGCATCAGCGGCATGCAGCCGGTGTTCCGCCCGCACGGCACGGTGACCGCGGCGAACTGCTGCCCGCTCAACGACGGCGCGGCCGCGCTCGTGATCATGAGCGACACCCGCGCCGCCGAGCTCGGGCTCACCCCGCTCGCCCGTGTGGTGTCGACCGGGGTGTCGGCACTGTCGGCCGAGATCATGGGCCTCGGGCCGGTGCAGGCGGTGGAGCGCGCGCTCGCCCACGCCCGTATGTCGATCGGCGACATCGACATCCTCGAGATCAACGAGGCGTTCGCCGCGCAGGTGATTCCCTCGATCGCCGACATCGGCATCGACCCCGACCGCGTGAATGTGAACGGCGGCGCGATCGCCCTCGGTCACCCCTACGGCATGACCGGTGCCCGCATCACCACGACCGCGATCAACGCGCTCCGCGAGCGCGACGAGCAGTTCGCCGTCGAGACGATGTGCACCGCCGGCGGCCAGGGCATGGCCATGGTGCTCGAGCGTCTGAGCTGACGCACGCCGTCCGGCGGGCGCGGGCTACTGCTCCTCGGCCTGGAACGTCACGGTGGAGGTGCGCGGGGCGCCGTCGCCGAGCAGGGTGAGTGTCAGCGTCGTCGGCC
>NZ_JBLVOH010000079.1:9116-10633 GCF_053543675.1 Microbacterium umsixpiens | reverse complement strand
CGGCGGCCAGGCGGCCGCGACGTAGTAGCCGGTGATGCCGGCGGCGACCAGTTCGGAAGAGCCGGGCGGGATCGTCACCGTGCCGGTGAGCGGGCCCGAGAGCGACTCGAGCACAGGGGCCACGTCGACCGACCAGGTGACGGTCAGCGGTGTCGTCCCGGTGTTCGTGACGGTCGCCCCCGGCCACGCGAAATCTGCACCCGTGACGGTTGCGGGCGAGGGCTGCACGGTCAGGGCGGCGGCGCCGGATGCCGCCGCGAGCGGTGTGGCGATGGCGGCGGCGATCACGGGCGCCGACCATGCCGCCGCGCGCACCACCGATCGCCGCGTGATCCCTGTCGACGTGCGCTGCTCGTCCATATCGTCCCCATCCCCGTTTGGCCTACGACTTAAGGCTATCGGGATAGGGACCTTCGGCTAAACGCCCACCGCTCAGACGTGCGAGCGGAGCTCCGACTTCAGGATCTTGCCGGTGGCGTTGCGGGGGAAGTCCTCGACGAAGACGAACTCGCGCGGCACCTTGAAGTTCGCCAGGTGGGTGCGACAGAAGGCCTCGAGATCGGCGGCGTCCGGTCGCGGCGTGGCGTTGTGCAGCAGCAGGACGTAGGCGCGGCCGACCGTGCCGAGGCGGTGATCGTCCACCCCGATCACGGCCGACTCGTTCACCGCCGGATGTTTGCGCAGGGCGTTCTCGACCTCGGCCGGGTAGACGTTGAAACCGCCGACGATGAACATGTCCTTCAGTCGGTCGGTGATCTTCAGGCAGCCGTGCTCGTCCAGACGGCCGACGTCGCCGGTGTGGAACCAGCCGTCCGCATCGAGCACGGCGTCCGTTGCCGCCTGATCCTCGAAGTAGCCGAGCATCACGTTGGGTCCGCGGAGCAGGATCTCGCCGTCGGTGTCGAGCCCCGCATCCTGACCGTCCTCGTCCACCACGCGGATCTCGACCCCGTCGACAGCGGGACCCGTGGTCTGCGCCGTGTGCTCGAGGGACTCGCCGGGGCGGGAGAGGGTGGCCACCACGCACTCGGTGAGCCCGTATGCCTGGGCGACGGTCTCGAACCCGAGTGTGTTCACCATGTCGTGGAAGAGTGTGGCGGGTGCCGCCGTGGCCCCCGCGATCGCGAACCGCAGCGACGACAGGTCGTACTCCCGAAGCCGCGGGTGGTCGAGCAGCGAGGTGAAGATCGTCGGTACGCCGGGCAGCACGCTGATGCGTGCGGACTGCACGAGTTCGAGCAGCTGATCGGCATCGAACACCGCCAGCGGGTAGATCGTGGTCCCCGCCATCAGCGAGGTGATCATCCCGGCTTTGTAGCCGAACCCGTGGAAGAACGGGTTGACCACCGCATAACGGTCGTCGGGCGTGAGTCGTGCGCCGAGTCCCCAGGCGCGTGCCACGGAGAGCGTCTGGCGGTGCGCGCTGAGCACGCCCTTGGGGATCCCGGTGGTGCCCGAGGTGAAGAGCACGTCCATGATGTCGTCCGGGGTGACGGCCTCCGCGGCGGCCGTCACGC
>NZ_JBLVOH010000079.1:0-9096 GCF_053543675.1 Microbacterium umsixpiens | reverse complement strand
GGTGACCGCGGATCCCGCCGCGAGGAAGTCCGACCAGGAGAGGAGGCCGTCGCCGCCTGCGCCGTCGATGGCCACGGCGGTGTGCAGGTGGGGGAGGCCGGGGAAGATCGGACCGTCGCCTCCGCGCTCGGCTGCGGCGCCGCGGAGCTGGGAGCTGTACGGCTTCCCGAGGAATCCGTCGGCGACGACCAGGCCGGTGGCGCGGGATCGCGCGAGGATCTCCGCGGCTTCATGGCCGGTGAAGCGCGTGTTCAGGGGGACGACGGCGATGCCGACCAGCTGAGCCCCGAGCATCGCCAGGATGAACTCGTGTCGGTTCGGCGCCCACAGGCCGATGCGGTCGCCCGGCTCGATGCCCTGTGCGAGGTAGGCGCGGGCGACGGAGCGCACCCGGTTCTGCAACTCGGCGTAGCCGATGACCACGTCGCCGTCGACGATGGCCGGATGGTCGCCGAGGGCTGCCATCTCCGCGAGGAGGGCGGGCACTGTCGTGGCTTCCGAGACTGTCATGGACGTCCTTTCCAATATCATGCGTACACTCCGAGTGGATGTTTCGGGAAAACGCTCACATGCGGCACACTTGAACAAGCGCTTGTGAGATTCTCTGTGAAGGAGCAGCAATGGCAACGACCAAAAGCGGGGGCCGGCAGGAGCAGAGCTCCGAACGCCGCGACCAGATCATCTCGATCGCCGCGCGCCTGATCGCCAAGCGCGGATACTCCGCCACGACGGTTCGAGACATCGCCGATGAAGCGGGCATCCTGTCCGGCAGCCTCTACCACCACTTCTCCTCCAAGGAAGCGATCCTGCAGGAGATCCTCCACAGTTTCATGGCGGGCCTGCTGGGCCGCTTCGAAGAGATCGTGGCCGAGGGGGGAAGCCCCCGTGACATCCTCGACAAGCTCATCGCACACGCCTTCGCGACGATCGAGAGCCAGCCCGACGCGGTCGGCCTGTACCAGAACGAGCTGTCGTTCCTCGCCCGTCAGCCCGGCTTCGAGTTCCTCGGCGAGAACAGCGAGCGCATCGAGGCGCTCTGGCTGGCGCAGATCACCGAGGGGCAGAAGGTCGGCGTCTTCCGCGATTCGATCGACGCTCCCATCGCCTACCGCTTCATCCGCGACGCGGTGTGGTCGACCGTCGCGTGGTACCGGCCGGGGCGCGGGCACACCGCGTCGACCCTGACCGACAACTTCCTGGATCTGCTCCACAAGGGCCTCCTCGCCGACTGAGTGGATTCCGCGTCAGTCCGCGACTTCGCGGGTGCGGGTGCCGCGCGGGTCGAGGACTTCGCGGATCAGTCGCAGCTCCTCGGCATCCGGTGTGCGCGTGAGCGGCGCATCCGTCGCATCGAGGGGGAACCCCGTGCTTTCCACCACGGACTGGGGGTCGACGCCGGGGTGGACGGAGAGTACGGTGACGGTGCCTTCGTCGTCGTACCCGAGCACGGCGAGGTTCGTCACGATCACGCCGAGGTGGTGATGATCGAGGCCGGCCTCGCGTGCGCGGTCGTTGCCGACGCCCGAGACCATGTCCACCGAGGGGACGAACACGCGCGTGCTGTGGCGTGAGATCCAGTAGTCCACGCGGTGGTTCGCGGTGTTCCCCGGTGCTCCTCGGACGCCGATGAGCTGGCGGGTGGGGCGGGCCCAGTCGCCGATGAGCGAGATGTTCTGGTTCCCGAACCGGTCGATCTGACTCGCGCCCATCATGCTCTGACGTCGGCCGGTGGCGAGGATGTCGAAGATGCGCCGGAACGGCGCCCACCCCTCGATCGTCGGCTGCGGGGCCTCCGGGTCGCCCGGCTGCGGCGGGCCGCTCAGGAAGAACGCCTCCCCGTCGCTGAGGACGAGATCCGGGGCGGTGGTGAGCTTCGCCAGCCGCGCACCCAGCGCGGGGATGATGCCGACCGCGTGCGCGAGGATCTCGCCCGACTCCCGGTACGTGTCGGCGCAGGCCGCGATGCAGATCTCGGCGTTCGTCGCTCCGGCCGTCGCAGAGGCGATGCCCGCGGTGGTGGTGTCGGTGGTCATGACTCTCCTCGGTCGGCGTGGAAACGGGCGACGGCGGCGTGGTAGCCGGCCTCGTCGGTCTGCAGGAACGTCTGCTCGAACTCGGCCCAGGCATCGGGGTCCTTGGCGGAGGCGGCGTAGTGCTTCTGGAACGCTTCGTCGCGGTCGTAGTCGGGCGCGCACGTGGTGAAGTGCGCACCGCGCGGCGCTTCGACGACGGCCGAGGCGTAGATGCGGCTGAAGAGCAGCGTGTGGAACGAGCCCTCATCGAGCAGCGCCGAGGTCGGGACGACCTTCTCGGCGGAGACGATGGTGCGCTCGGCCGCCATCGCGAACAGATCGTCGAAGTAGGGGTCGGGCCCCAGGTATTGGGCGTTCCCCTGTTCGTCGGCCCGGTTCACGTGCACGAGCGCGACGTCGAGCGAGAGGGCCGGCATCGCCACGTACTCGGCGTCGGAGTAAGGCGAGCGCACCGTGCGCAGGCGCGGGTTGGCCGGGAGCACGTCGGAGCCGAGGCCCGCGCGGATGGGCAGGAAGTCGAGCCGGGCATTCGCTGCGCGCAGGCCCGCCACGAACATGCCCTCGTCGTACTCCTCGATCTCCAACCCGCCGCGCTCCCTGGTCCGGGTGAACAGTGGATCGAGCGGAATGCTGTCCAGGGAGACGAAGCCGTACACGAGGCGGCGGATGCGTCCGGCGGCGGCGAGGAGGCCGACGTCGGGGCCGCCGAACGCCACCACGGTGAGGTCGGTGATGTCGCGTCGGAGGATCTCGCGCACCAGGGCCATCGGCTTGCGCCGGGACCCCCAGCCGCCGATGCCGATCGTCATCCCGCTCTCGATGGTGGCGACCGCCTCCTCGATGCTCACCCGCTTGTCCGACATCCCCGCTCCTTCGCGTGACCGGCGCTAAACCTAGCGCTTGTTTGGGAATCACAGTAGCATGCCCGGGAGGACGAACAGCGAGGGAGCTGCGCATGACCGCACAGTCGATGGCAGAGCACGTGGTGGTGACCGGCGGTGCCAGCGGGATCGGCGCCGCCGTGGTGGACCTGCTCCTCGCTCGCGGGTGCCGGGTCACCGTCTTCGACCTCGCGCCGAGCGCACGAGCAGAGGTGGAGACGCGGATCGTGGACGTCCGTGACGAGACCGCCGTCGAAGCGGAGATGGACGCGGCATGGGCGCTCGGCCCGGTCGCCGGGCTCGTCGCCTGCCACGGCATCCGTGGCGCGTTCGTGCCGGCGCTGGAGATGGATCTCGACCGGCTCCGCCTGCTGTACGACGTGCACGTCGTGGGGACGCTCGCCGTGTCGCGCGCGATGGTGCGGCGCCTCGACGGTGCTCCGGCGTCGATCGTGATGGTGTCGTCGACCACCGCCTACCGCGGCTGGGCGAACCAGGTGGACTACGGCCCGGCGAAGGCCGCGGAGCGTCAGTTGATGGAGAACCTCGCCGTCGAGTGGGCGCCGCGGGGCGTGCGGGTCAACGCGGTCGCCCCCGGCCACACGCTGACCCCGATGGTGCAGGACATGGTCGACGGCGGATACGACCTCGAAGCCGTCGAGAAGCGCACGCCACGAGGACGGCTCGCGGACCCGGCCGAGATCGCCGGCGCGATCGTGTGGATGCTGTGCGACGCCACGCACGTGATCGGCCAGTGTCTTCCGGTCGACGGCGGGTGGACGGTCGTGGGGCGGTGATGCCGGTCCGCACGATCGGCGACCTGCGCGTCTCGGCGATCGGGATGGGGGCCATGACCCTCACCCAGCTTCCGGACGCCGACATCGAGCGCGGTGTCCGAGCCGTGCACGCGGCTCTGGATGCCGGTATCACCCTGTTCGACACCGCTGACTCCTACGGTCCGACGGGAGAGATGGGGGTGAACGAGCGGGCTCTGATCGCGGCTCTGCGGCAGCGTCCCGATGCCCTCGATCGTGTGGTCGTCGCGACCAAGGGCGGGCACACGCGGGGGCCGGCGGCGACGTGGTGGGTCGACGGTTCGCCGGAGCATCTCGCCGCCGCTGCCCGTGCTTCGGCGCAGCGCCTCGGCCTCGACGCCCTCCCGCTCTATCAGCACCATCGCCCCGATGTGAAGGTGCCGTTCGAGGAGTCGATGGGCGCGATGCGCCGACTCGTCGACGACGGCGTGGTCGTGCGTGTCGGGGTCTCCAATGTGGACAGCGCGCAGCTCGACGTCGCGAAGCGCGTGGTCGGTGCGGCATTGGTCAGCGTGCAGAACGAGTACTCGGTGCTCGAGCGTTCCGGCGATGAGGTGCTGCGCCGGTGCGAGGAGCACGGCCTGGCGTTCCTCGCCTGGGGGCCGCTGGGCGGAATGCGGGCGGCGAAAGGCCTCGGTGGTGCGGCGGCCGCGGCGGCCGCGGTGGCCGAACGGCACGGCGTGAGCCCGCAGAGGGTGGCGCTGGCGTGGCTGCTGTCGCGATCGCCGGTGCTGATCCCGATTCCCGGGGCGAGTCGTCCGGAGAGCGTCCGCGACTCCGCGGCGTCCGCCGATCTCGTACTCGACGGCGACGATCTGCTCCTGCTCGACGGGCAGTCGGGGGAGGGTCAGTGAGGTTCCTGCAACAGCTCGACCCGCACCTCATCGGGGCCGAGCACGTACACGTACCGGTAGCCCTCGAGCGGCCCGGCCGTCGCGGTCATGATCTGCGACAGCGGGCGGTGTCCGAGGGCGGCCAGGCGGGCGAGGCTCGCCTCGATGTCGGGCACCACGATGGCCGGGTGCGCTGCGCCGATGTGTCCGTTGTCGGGGTCGATGCGCGGGGTGTCCGCGCCGCGGTACTCGGCGAGCTCCAGGAACACGCCGTCGGCCAGTCGGATGAAGGTCAGCAGGATCTCGACGCCCGGATACCCCGTCGCCGCTTCGACCGCGGGCCCGCTCTTGGCGAGTGGGCCGATGACCTCGCCTTCGGTCGCGGCTCGATAGAACGCCGTCGCCGCGACGGTGTCGCTGACCGTGATGCCGATGTGGTGCAGCCGGGGCATCCCGTCTCCCTCTTCTCAATCGCACGCTATACAACCAAATGCTTGTTTGATAACTATCGCGGAGGAAACCCATGAAAGCAACGCCCGTCATCGACCTCACCGGCCGCGTCGCCGTGATCACCGGAGCCGCCGGCGGTCAGGGGCGCGCGCACGCCGCGCTGTTCCATGATCTCGGCGCCGACCTGGTGCTCACGGACCTCGACGGCGCGGCCGTCGCCGAGGTCGCCGCGGCCTATGGGGACCGCGCGATCGGTCTCGCGCACGACGTCTCCTCGGCGGACGCGTGGTCGCAGGTGGCCGATGCGGCGCAGAAG
This sequence comes from Microbacterium umsixpiens, assembly GCF_053543675.1. NCBI lineage: Bacteria > Bacillati > Actinomycetota > Actinomycetes > Micrococcales > Microbacteriaceae > Microbacterium > Microbacterium umsixpiens. The sequence goes on along the minus strand of NZ_JBLVOH010000079.1, from coordinate 3,768 downwards.
AGGTTCGGGCGCGTCGACGTGCTCGTCAACAACGCCGGCTTCTGCCCGGAGGGGCCGCTCGCCGAGACCTCGGAGCGCGTCATCCGCCTCACGCTCGATGTGAACCTGATCGGGCCGATGCTGGGGGTGCAGGCGCTGCTGCCCCTCATGGGCGAGGGGGCGTCCATCGTCAACATCGCCTCCACCGCCGGCGTCGCCGGCTACGCGAACCGCGTCCCCTACTCCGCCTCGAAGTGGGGGCTGCGCGGGGTATCCCGCGCGCTCGCCCGGGAGCTCGGCGGCAGCGGTATCCGTGTGAACACCGTGTGCCCCGGCGCGGTCGACACCCCCATGATCACCGAGGACACCCGCGCCGGCGTCGGCTTCATCTCGCGCATCCCGATCCCGCGTGCCGGTCGACCGGAGGAGATCTCGAACCTCGTCGCCTACCTCGCCAGCTCGGCGAGCAGCTACTGCACCGGGCAGGACTTCATCATCGACGGCGGTCAGGTCGCCTGATGCCCAGTTACGCCTTCGACGGGGTCGTGCCGGTCGTCGATCCGACCGCGTTCGTGCACGAGACGGCCAGCCTGATCGGCGACGTGATCATCGGGCCCGGCTGCTACATCGGACCGTTCGCGAGCCTGCGCGGCGATTTCGGGCGCATCGTCGTCGGCGAGGGGTCGAACGTGCAGGACTCGTGCGTGATCCACGCCTTCCCCGGTGCGGACGCCGTGCTGGAGCCGAACAGTCATGTCGGACACGGGGCGGTGCTGCACGGCTGCCGCATCGGATCGTTCGCGCTCATCGGCATCGGAGCGACGGTGCTCGACGGTGCCGAGATCGGTGCGGACGCGCTGGTGGGGGCGGGCGCCGTCGTGACCGCGGGCACGGTGATCCCGCCGGGGTCGAAAGCGCTCGGTGCTCCGGCCCGCGTCGTCGGGCCGCTCGACGAACAAGCCCTGGCGTGGAAGCGCAACGGGGTGCGGATCTACCAGGATCTCGCGCGTCGCAGCCGCGAGACCCTGCATCCGGTCGAGCCGCTCTCCGCCGCCGAACCAGCCCGACGCCGCACCTCCTGGTCGCCGGACGCCGCGACGCCGCTGCACCGGAAGCGGGCGGAGGAGCCCGCGTGAACGAGACCTTCGACGACTGGCTCGCGATCACGCACACGATCGCCCGTTACGGTCGGCTCGCCGATCAGCGACGCTCGGGGGAGATGGCCGACCTGTTCACACCGGACGGACGGATGCTGATGTTCCGTCCCCGGGCGGACGAACCCGCGGAGTCGCCGGAAGGGCGCGAGCAGCTGATCGCGGCCTTCGACACCCTCGCGGCCTTCGTCGTGACCAGCCACGTGCTCTCGCCGAGCGACGTCGAGATCGACGGGGAGTCGGCCCGGGCGCACACCTCCTGCATGTCCCATCACGTCCGCGAGACGGCGGAGGGGCGGATGCGCTTCACGCTCGCCGACCGCTACGAGGACACCCTCGTGCGGCGGGAGGGGCGCTGGTTCTTCCAGGAACGCCGCAAGTACACCGATTGGACCGAGTCCGCTCCGCTCCGGCGCTGACCCGCGAGTCTCAGGCCGTCGCGAGCGCCCAGTCATCCGCGTGCTCGCGCTGCTCGCGAGCGGTGCCGAAGAGCCGGCCGAGGGAGTGCGCGCGCTTGAAGATCAGGTGCGCGTCGTGCTCCCACGTGATCGCGATGCCGCCGTGCAGCTGGATCGTCTCGGCGGCGACGTGTTCGAGCGCCTCGGAGCACGTCGCCTTCGCGATGGTCGCGAGCTCGAAGCGGTCGGCGGCTCCGGTGGCGAGAGCATCGGATGCTGCGCGCGACGCGGTGCGTGCGACCTCCACCTGCACGTGCATGTCCGCCAGGCGGTGCTTGATCGCCTGGAACGATCCGATCGCGCGTCCGAACTGCACCCGCTGCTTCGCGTATGCCACGGTCTCGTCGAGGGCACGCGCGGCGGTTCCCGCCTGTACCGCGCTGATCGCCGCGAGCGCGAGCGCACGCACGGTCTCCAGGACGCCCGAGTCGACGGCTCCGAGGGGTCGCGCTGCGACCGCGTCGAAGCGCAGCGTGCCCAGGCGCAGGGTCTGGTCCATGGTCGGAGTGTCCTCGCGGACCACGGCCTCGGTGTCGATCACCTCGAACAGGCGCGGGCCGTCGGAGGTCTGAGCGACCACGAGCAGCACGTCGGCGGTGGCGCCGTCGAGGACGAACCCGCTCGCGCCGCTGAGCTGCCAGCCCTCGCGGTCCTCGGCGTGGACGTCGACCCGCTCCGGGGCGAAGCGTCCGTCGGGAGCAGCCCAGGCGAGAGCGGCTGACGATGATCCCTCGGCGATGCCGGGGAGCAGCCGGGCGGCGGCATCCGCGTCGCCGGTGGTCAGGATCGCCTGCGCCGCGATCGCGACCGAGCCGAGATACGGGGAGGGGGCGAGCGAGTAGCCGATCTCCTCCAACACGAGCTGCGCCTCACGGAGAGTGAAGTCCGCGCCGCCGAACTCCTCGGGGATCGCCATGCCGGCGATGCCGATCTCCTCGCACAGCAGGCGCCACAGGTCGGTGTCGAAGCGCTCGGTGCTCGCTATGGCACGACGGGTCGCCGCGCTGTCGGCACGCTGGCTCAGGATGCCGCGCACCAGGGCCACCAGCTCCTGCTGATCCTCATCGGGTTCGAATGACATCACCGCTCCTTCGGGAGGATATCGCGGGCGATCCGTGCCCGGTGGAACGCCGGGGTGCCCCAGGCCGCAGACAATGCCGGGGCGAGGCCGAGCCAGATGCGCAGGGTGTGCTCGGCGGTGTAGCCGATCGCCCCGTGCACCTGCAGCGAGGTGCGGGCGGCGAGCAGCGCGGCATCACCCGCGGCGACCTTCGCGGCCGATATCGCCCGATCCTCGTCGGGTTCGTCGGCACGCAGGGCGGCGTTCCACACGAGCGGACGGGCGAAGCTCAGGGCGATGCGCACATCCGCGAGCTGGTGCTTGAGCGCCTGGAACTCGCCGATCGGGCGGCCGAACTGCTCACGCACCTTCGCGTACGACACCGCTTCCGCCAGCATCCGCTCTCCGGCGCCGACCAGAGTGGCCGCGGCGGCGAGGCTCGCCTCGTTGAGAGCCGCCTCCAGCGCGCCGGGGCCGAGGGGTGTCGCGTCGCCGGTCGGGGTGAGCCGGGCGAGACGCCGGGTCGGGGCGACCGAGGTCAGCTCCTCTCCGATCTCGCCGCGATGCAGGGCGCCGTCGCGCACGAGGTACCGGTGCGATGCGATGGTCGCGTCGAGGGCAGCCGGGGCCGTGCCGTCGACCGCGGCGGTCGCGATGGCTCCGGCGGCGAGGTCGGCCCTCGTGTCGTCGTCGACCAGGGCGGGCAGCAGGGCGACCGTCTCCAGGTACGGCCCGGGAACGCCGTGGTACCCGAGACGCTCGAACACGACGACGAGGTCGCTCAGCGTTCCGCCGAAGCCGCCCGCGTCCTCGCTCACCCGCAACCCGAGCAGGCCGAGCTCGGCGAACTGCTCCCACAGGGCGAGGCCCGGGGCGGTGTCGCCGTCGGCCCAGCTGCGGGCCACATCCGCGCCGCCGGCCCCGTCGACGATCTCATCGATGGCCTCGGCGAACGCGACCTGTTCTTCGGTGGGCAGGAACCGCATCATGCGCGCCTTCCGTCTCCGCCGCGGGGGAGTCCGAGGATCCGCTCCGCGATGATGTTGCGCTGGACCTCGTTCGTCCCCGCGTAGATGGGGCCGGCGAGAGAGAACTGGTAGTCGTCGACCCAGCGTCC
>NZ_JBLVOH010000078.1:14206-17813 GCF_053543675.1 Microbacterium umsixpiens | reverse complement strand
CCGCCCGCCCCTCGGCCATCCCCGCGACACGCGAAAGGACACCCGGCCATGGCCACCCCCACGCTCGAGGCGCGACCCACGACGCCCTCAGCTTCGCCGCCACGGCGACGCCGCGACACCGGCGCGATCGGACGCTTCATCGAGCGCAACGGCGCCTACCTCTTCCTCTTCCCGGCGATCGCGTACCTGGCGATCTTCACGGTCTTCCCCCTGATCCGCGGCGTGCTGCTGTCGTTCACGGCGACCAAGCTGGTCAACCCCGCGGGGGGACGGCCGGTCGGCATGGAGAACTACGAGTACCTGCTGTCGAGCGACAAGTTCTGGTCGTCCGTCATCACGACCCTCCTCTACACGCTCTTCACGGTGGTCTTCTCGGTCGGCATCGGAACCGCCGGAGCGCTGCTGCTCAACACCGCGTTCAAGGGGCGTGGCATCATCCGTGCCATCGCGACGATCCCCTGGGCCGTGCCGACAGTGGCCGCCGCCCTCATCTTCGTCTGGATCTACAACAACGAGCAGGGCATCCTGAACCGCACCACCTCGGCGCTCGGCCTCGGTGAGCACGGCTGGCTCGTCGATCCGAAGTACGGGCTGTTCGCGGTGACGCTCGCGACGGTCTGGAAGCTCACGCCGCTCGTGATGCTGGTCATGCTCAGCGCCCTGCAGAGCGTGCCGCACGAGCTCCGCGAAGCGACCTGGGTCGACGGCGCCACCCGCTTCCAGTCCTTCCGCGCGGTCACCCTGCCCCACATCATGCCGACCGTGCGCGTCATCACGCTGCTCATGACGATCTGGTCGATCCGACGCTTCGAGATCATCTTCCTGATCACCGGTGGGGGACCGCTCGACGTCACCAACACGCTCGTCGTGAACGTCTACCGCACCGCGTTCCAGGATCAGAACCTCGGACGCGCCGCGGCCATCGGCGCCCTCGGCCTGGTGCTGTCGCTGCTGGTCACCGTCGTCTACTTCATCGTCGAGCAGATCCAAGAACGTCAGGAGAGCCAGCGATGACCACCGTGCGCATCCCCACCGATCTTCCGCGTCGCCGCGGGATCGGCGCCAAGTTCGGCAGCCTCGGCAAGGCCGTCCTCATCACGCTGCTCGTCGTCTTCGCCGGATTCCCGGTGTACTGGATGCTGGCGACCTCGCTCGGCACCGAAGCTTCGCTCTACGGCGGCAGCCAGCCGCTGCTCCCCGAGGTGCAGAACATCGGCCAGTGGGGCGGCTTCCTCTCCGACATCCCGATCCTGCGCTGGCTCGGCAACTCGTTCGTGATCGCCGCCGGCACCACGATCCTCAGCCTCGTGCTGGCGACCATGGCCGCCTATGCGCTCAGCCGGTACAAGTTCCACGGCCGCGGCGTCGCCGGCTTCATCTTCTTCAGCACGCAGATGCTGCCGGAGGCGCTGATCATCGTCCCGCTGTACGCGATCTTCGCCGGCGCCGGGCTGCTCAACAGCCACTGGGGGCTCGTCCTCGCCGACACCGCGTTCGTGATGCCGGTGAGCATGTTCATCATCAAGAGCGGCATCGACAAGATCCCGTACGAGATCGAGGAGTCGGCCCGCATCGACGGCTGCTCGCGCCTGCGCATCCTGACCACGATCGTGCTCCCGCTGATCATGCCGAGCATCGCAGCCGCGGCCGTCATCGCGTTCTTCGACGGCTGGAACGAGTTCATGTTCGCGAACACCTTCATCTCGTCGTCCGACCTGTGGCCGGCATCCGTCGGGCTGTCGTCGTTCCTCGGGCAGTTCTACACGCCGATGAACATCGTCATGCTGTGCGCGCTGCTGTTCGCGCTGCCCGCGATCATCTTCTTCCTGTGGGCGCAGCGCGGCATCGTGTCCGGGCTCACCGCGGGATCCGTCAAGGGCTGACCGCCCTGCAATCTGGAGTATCGATACATGTCTGAAGGACTCGACCCGCTCTTCTCGGTGCGGGACAAGGTGGTCGTCGTGACCGGCGGCTTCGGCCAGATCGGAGCGGAGTTCGTCCGCTCGCTGCACCAGCGGGGCGCGCGCGTCGCCGTGACCTCTCGCAGCGAGGTGGCCGATCCCGCCGCGCGTCTCGGCATCGACGACCCGGATGGGCGCCTGCTCGCCGTGGCGATGGACATCACCGACCAGGCCAGCGTGGACGCAGGGCTCGACCATGTCGCCGCGACCTGGGGTGTGCCGACCGTCGTCGTCAACAACGCCGGACTCGACACGCAGCCCAGCGCGCCGCCGGAGGTCTCCGGGCCGTTCGAGGAGTTCCCGGTCGACGTGTTCCGCGAGGTCGTCGACACCAACCTCGTCGGCACGTTCCTCGTGACGCAGGCGGCGGGTCGGCGGATGCGCGATGCCGGCGTCGGCGGCTCGATCGTCAATGTGGGATCCATCTACGGGATGGTGTCGCCCGTGCAGGACATCTACGCCTACAAGGCCGAGGACACGGGCATCCCCTTCATCAAGCCGGTCGCGTACTCGGCGGCGAAGTCGGGGCTCTACAACCTCACCCGCTACTGCGCCACGTACTGGGGGCGCGCGGGCATCCGCGTCAACACGCTCACGCCCTCGGGCGTCCGCCGGGACACGCAGGATGCGAAGTTCCAGGCGAACTACATCGCCCGGATGCCGATCGGTCGCATGGCCGAGGCCGACGAGTACAACGGCGCACTGGTCTTCCTCGCGTCCGACGCCTCGACGTACATGACCGGCTCCAACCTCGTGGTCGACGGCGGGTGGACCGCATGGTGAGTGATCTTCTCGGCACGCGCCTGTTCACAGCGGCGGTCACCCCGATGCGCCGCGACGAGAGCGTCGATCACGGCGCGCTCGCGACCATGCTCGACACCGACATCCGGCGCGGCGTCGAGGGCCTCTACATCTGCGGGTCGTCCGGCGAGGGCGTGCTGCTCTCCGAGGCCGAGCGCATCGCGGTGGCCGAGACCGCGGTGACGGCTGCCGCGGGGCGCGTGCCCGTGGTCTCCCACGTCGGCGCGATGTCGACGGGGGAGGCGGTGCGCATCGCCGCCGCGGCGAAAGACGCGGGTGTCGCAGCGATCTCCATGATCCCGCCGCTGTACTACGGCTATTCGACGGCGGATGTCGTGCGGCACCTCCGCACCGTGATCGACGCGGTCGAGCTTCCCTTCATCCTCTACAACATCCCGCAGTTCACGGGGCGCGACATCTCCGAGGGCGGCTTCGACGAGCTGCTCGCGCTGCCCCAGGTGATCGGCGTCAAGCACACCTCGCGCAACCTGTACGGGGCCGAGAGGATCCTCCGCCGCTACCCGCACCTGACCCTGATCAACGGCTTCGACGAGTTCTATCTGCCGGCGCTGTCGATCGGCGCACGCGGGGCGATCGGCACCACCGTGAGCCTGCAGATCGAGCTCTTCCTGTCGCTGCGTCGACGATTCGACGCCGGCGACCTCGCCGGAGCGCGTGCCGTGCAGGTGCGCATCAACGACACGGTCGAGGGCATGGTCGAGGTCGGCGTGTTCGGCGCGGCCAAGTACCTCGGCGGCAAGCTGTCGGTCCCGCTCGGCGACTGCCGCTCCCCGCTCCCGGCGCTCGACGACGACGGTCGTGCGCGCCTGGATGCGGTCTTCGCG
>NZ_JBLVOH010000078.1:12063-14186 GCF_053543675.1 Microbacterium umsixpiens | reverse complement strand
CGCGCCTACAGGAGAACATCGCGATCACCGCCGAGGAGGACGCCCGCGACGTCTCGTGATGGGGGATCGCGAGCGTCGTCCGGAGAGGCCGGTAGGGTGAAGCATCCGGGCAGCAGAGGGCGGGAAATGACCACGATCTACGACGTCGCGAGGCGCGCAGGCGTCTCGCCGGCGACGGTCTCGCGGGTGTTCAACGGCACCAGGGTCTCACCCGAGAAGATCGAAGCCGTGCGCGCCGCGGCGGAAGAGCTGAACTTCACGCCGAACCGCGCCGCCCGCACGCTGCGCACCCAGACGTCCGAGGTCATCGCCCTCGTCATCCCCGATATCGAGAACCCCTACTTCACGGAGATGGCCCGTGGCGTCGAGGATGTGGCCTCCGAGGCCGGGTACTCGGTGGTGCTCTGCAACTCCGACTCGCAGACCGAGAAGGAGGCGACGTACCTGCAGATCGCGATCGCCGAGCACATGTCCGGCGTCATCATCGCGGCGGCGTCGAAGGCGACGGATCTCGACAGCATCCTCTCCACCGGCCGACCGGTGGTGGCGGTCGACCGCGCCACCCGTCACGAGCTCGATCTCGTCGTGATGGCGAACCGAGAGGCGGGCGTCGCGGCGACCGAGTCCCTGATCGCCGCCGGCCACCGGCGAATCGCGTACATCGGCGGTCCGGAGGACATCGACACCGCTGCCGAACGCGCCGCGGGTTGGCGAGAGGCGCTCGCAGCGGCGGGACGCGATACCGACATCGACGAGCTGCAACGGTTCGCGACGTTCCGTGTCGACGGCGCGCGGGCGGCGATGGAGGAATTGCTCGCCCTGCCCGACCCCCCGGACGCCGTCGTCGCCGGAAACAACCTCATCGGTGTCGGAGCGATCCAGGTGCTCACCGAACACGGACTCACCCCACCGGCAGTCGGGGTCGCAGTCGTCGGGTCGCTGCCCTTCACGACGCTCTCGCCGACCGCCGTCACGATGGTGCAGCTGCCCGCCCGCCACATGGGTGTGACGGCGGCGCGCATGCTCCTCGAGCGCATCGCCGGCGACACCCACCCTGCGCGCACGGTCGTGCTGCGGGGCGAGACCCGGCAGGCGACCGCCCGGCGTTCCGCGTAGGGCTTCGGCCCGCATCGCCTCGGTGACAGACGGTGCATGCGTAACCACGATCTCCTGCTTGCATCGTGAAATCGATTTCAGCTACGCTTTCCTCAGGCGTGATCAAGGAGGACACCATGCGATGCACCCTCGGGGTGGATGTCGGTACATCGAGCACCAAAGGCGTGCTCGTGGCGCCCGACGGAACCATCATCGCCACCACCACCCGCGAGCACGACGTCTCCCGGCCGCACACCGGCTGGGTGGAGATGGATGCCTCGATCTGGTGGGACGAGTTCGTCGACATCGCCCGCGAACTGCTCGCCGCGCACCCCGATGCCGAGGTCGTCGCCGTCGGCGTCAGCGGGATGGGTCCCTGCATCCTGCTCGCCGACGAGAACGACCAGCCGGTCCGGCCCGCGATCCTCTACGGCGTCGACACCCGCGCTTCCGCCCAGATCGAGAGGATCACCGCCGAGCTCGGCGTGGAAGAGATCACCCGCATCGGAGGCTCGGTGCTCACGTCGCAGGCCGGCGGGCCGAAGATCGCCTGGATCGCGGAGGAGGAGCCGGCGGCCTGGGCGCGCGCCCGACGGCTGTTCATGCCCGCATCCTGGCTCGTCCGTCGGCTCACCGGCGCGTACGTCTTCGACCATCAGTCCGCGAGCCAGGTCTCTCCCCTCTACGACATCGAGAGCGAGCGGTGGCACGCCCCGTTCTGGGGTCGCTACGCCACCACGATCGTGCAGCCGCGCCTCGCGTGGGCCGGCGACATCGCCGGCACCGTCACCCTGCAGGCAGCCGAATCGACCGGAATCCCGGCAGGGACGCCCGTCATCACGGGCACGATCGACGCCTGGACCGAGGCCGTCAGCGTGGGCGCGCACGAGACCGCCGACCTGATGCTGATGTACGGGACGACGATGTTCATGGTCTTCACCAGCGCGGTGACGCCGGGGGAGCCCGCGCTGCGCACGCCGTCGATGTGGACCACGGCCGGCGCCTTCCCCGGTACCCGAAACCTCGCC
>NZ_JBLVOH010000078.1:9319-12042 GCF_053543675.1 Microbacterium umsixpiens | reverse complement strand
CCTCGGCCGCGCTGACCGCGTGGCTCAAGGAGCTGACCGGTGCCGACTACCCGCAGCTCCTCGCCGAGGCGGAGGCATCGGGGGTCGGCGCCCGGGGTGTGCTGATGCTGCCGTACTTCGCAGGAGAGCGCACCCCCATCCAGGACCCGGACGCGCGAGGCGTGATCGCCGGGCTGACGCTCGAGCACACCAGGGGAGACCTGTACCGGGCGGCGCTCGAGGCCACCGCGCTGGGCGTGCGGCACAACGTCGAGACCATGCGGGCCGCCGGCGCCGACATCCGCCGGATCGTCGCGGTCGGCGGTGGCACGCAGGGGCGACTGTGGCTGCAGATCGTCTCCGACGTCACCGGTCTCGTGCAGGAGGTGCCGGAGACCACGATCGGTGCGAGTTACGGGGCCGCCTTCCTCGCCGCCGTCGCCGTGGCAGCCGACGGTGAGGCGCCGCTCATCACCGACTGGAACCCCATCACGGAGCGCATCACTCCGAACGCCGAGCTGCGCACCGCCTACGACACCCTGTTCGACCGCTACGTGCGTCTGTACGACGGAACGAAGGGCGTCGTCCATGAACTCGCCGCCGAGCAGCGCGGCACGTCATTCCACTCAACCCCGGAGGAATCATGACCACCTACGCACTTCCCGCCCCCGTGTCCCGCCCGGCATCCGCGCCGAAGACCGCCTACCTGATCGCGTCGGGCGACCTGCGCGAGGCCGCCAACACCGGCGGCTGGCCGGTGCAGGTCGAGCTCGAAGCCGGCGTCACCGGCGTCTTCGAAGACCTCGGGTGGACCGTCATCCGCGCCAACGACGTCGACCCCGAGACGGGCCACGGCTTCATCTCGAGCCAGCGCATGGGGCTCGAGGTCTTCAAGAACATCCCGACCGATGCTCCGCTCATCGTCGCCGAAGCCGTCTGGCAGTACTCCCATCACGTGCTCGCCGGCCTCCGCACGCACCAGGGCCCGATCCTCACGGTCGCGAACTTCGCCGGTGACTGGCCCGGCCTCGTCGGACTGCTCGGCCTGAACGCCGGTCTGACGAAGATGGACAAGCCCTACGCCACGATCTGGTCGGTCGACTTCTCGGACGACTGGTTCAAGGCCGGCATCAAGGAGTGGACCGAGACGGGTGCCATCACCCATGACGCTTCGCACGTGCGCGCGCTCCCCGCCCTCCCCGACAGCCCCGAGAAGCAGTTGGGTGAGGCCCTCGCCGCGGAGCTCCTGGCGGAGAAGGCCATCATCGGCGTCTTCGATGAGGGCTGCATGGGCATGTACAACGCGATCTTCGACGACGAGCTGCTCAACCAGACCGGCATCTACAAGGAGCGCCTGTCGCAGTCGGCCCTCTACGCCGAGATGCTCGAGGTCACCGAGGCCGAGGCGGACGCCGCCTATGACTGGCTGATCGACGCGGGCATGACCTTCCGGTACGGCGAGGATGCCACCACCGAGCTCACCCGGGAGCAGGTGCAGTGGCAGCTGAAGATGTACATCGCCGCGCTCCGCATCGCCGACGACTTCGGACTCGACGCGGTCGGCATCCAGTACCAGCAGGGGCTGAAGGACCTGGTTCCGGCCTCCGATCTCGCCGAGGGCATCCTGAACTCGACTCAGCGCCCGCCGGTGACCTCACGCGACGGTTCGCGGGTGCTGCACGACGGCCGCGCGTTCCCGCACTTCAACGAGGCCGACGAGGGGGTCGCCGTGGACGCGCTGGTCACCGATCGCGTCTGGCGTGCGATGGGCCTCGTGCCCGACAACACCCTGCACGACGTGCGCTGGGGCGAGGAGTACGACGGGCAGTTCGTCTGGGTCTACGAGATCTCGGGCTCGGTTCCGGCGTCGCACCTGGGCGGATGGCAGAACGCCGAGGGCTGGCGGCAGGGGCACGTGTTCTTCCCCGCGGGCGGAGCCACGATCAACGGCGTCTCGAAGCCCGGCGAGATCGTGCTGTCGCGTGTGTTCATCGCCGACGGGATCCTGCAGGCGGACATCTTCCGCGCGTCGGTCGTCGAGCTCCCGGCCGAGGAGACCCAGCGCCGCAAGGATGCCACGAACCCGGAGTGGCCGATCGCGCACGTCGTACTGCACGGCGTCTCCCGCGACCAGTTCATGGCCCGCCACAAGGCCAACCACGCACAGCTCGTCTACGCTCCGGATGCCGAGACGGCGGACAAGGCTCTGATCGCCAAGGCCGCGATGTTCGACGGAATGGGCATCAAGGTCAACCTGGTGGGAGACGTGGCGGTCTGACCCGGCGCTCGTCTGCCTGGAGGGCTACTGAGACCGCCAGAACCGCATCACCAGGTTCGTCAACTCCTGGTCGAGATCGTCGACCTTGGATTCGATCCGCCCGAGGCGCGCGTCGAGGCCGTCGATACGTGCCGAGAGAGCGGTGTCGAGGCCGTCGATACGTGCCGAGAGGGTGGCGTCGATGCGATCGACCTCGACGCGGATCACGCGGCTGAGCTGCGTCGTCATGAGCGTCATGCCGCCGAGCATCACAGCCGCGAAGATACCGAGCAGCGTCCATACCTGAGGGTCGTTCAAGCGCATGCCTCCAGTCTGAGTTCGGAGGCCCACGTTGTCACGGTATTCCGGTCTCGCTGCGCCACGAGCCCAGTCGTCGTGGGTACCTCGCCGAGACGAGGTGCCCGTGTAGAAGGAGTGGCCGACCGGAGGGATCAGCCCAGGTCGAAGATCTCGAGTTGACGGAGCG
>NZ_JBLVOH010000078.1:0-9256 GCF_053543675.1 Microbacterium umsixpiens | reverse complement strand
CCCCCGATCCGGGCTGTCAGGGTGAACGGCGTCGTGCGGTCAGCCGGCAGCTCGGCCCGGTGTGTGATCGTGACGGGCATCCACAGGCCGTCCGTCCCCTCGGCCTCCCATCGAAGGGCCGACGACGATGCCGTCGCCGCCACGGTCACGCTGACGTCGGTCACGCCGCGAGGCTCCTCGAACCGCCATCCCACCCACTCCCCGCGACGCAGCGCGACACCGGCATCCCCCGACGGCACACCGTCGTCGAAGACGCGGTCCGGACGGATGGTGTCGGGGGAGGCGACGACCTCACCGGCGCCGGAGGTCAGGTCAGGGCACCAGATCGCGAGGTCGTCGAGGGAGGAGCCCGCTTCGAGCGCCGCGACCGGGTCGACGCCGAACTCCAGTTCCAACACCGCGTCGCCGGAGAGCGCGTCGATCGGCAGGTCGGCCGAGGGTAGGGGCACCCCGTCGAGTCGCGCCTCCTGCAGGATGTGGGCCGAGGGGGTGGCTCGACGCGACCGGATGCGCAGGGAGGAACCGTTTCCGCGATCCACGCGGATGTCGTCGAAGAGAGGCGACCCGATCCGCAGCCGGCCCGAGGCGAGTTCCAGGGGATAGAGCCCGAGCGCGGCCCACAGCCACCAGGCGCTCATCTCGCCGTTGTCCTCATCGCCCGGGAACCCCTGGCCGATGTGCGCGCCGGCGAACAGGCGCGCGGCGAGGTCGTGCACGAGCGGCGCCGACTGCCAAGGCCGGTCGCTGAACGCGTACATGAACGGGATGTGGTGCGCCGGCTGGTTCGAGATCGCGCACATCCCGGAACGCAGCGCCCTCGCCTCGCGTTGCTCATGGATGACGGTGCCGTACGCGCCGCCGAAGCGTTCATCGGCGGTCTCGGGTTCGGCGAACAGGGCGTCGAGGTGGCGTCCGAGACCGGCGGGACCGCCGTAGAGGTCGGCGAGGCCCGCTCCGTCGTGCACGGCGCCGACCGACATGCCCCAGGCGTTCGTCTCGACGTTGTCTCCGCCCCAGGATCGCGGATCGAACCCGGATGCGGAGAACGCGCCCTCATCGTCCCGGCCACGGAAGAACCCGGTGTCGTCGTCGAACAGCGTGCGATACGACCGGGCTCGATTCGCGAAGTACCGGGCGAAGGATCTGTAGCGCGCGGCGTCCGCGGCCGTGGCGGACTCGGTGGCGAGCTGCGCCGCGAGGCGCCCGAGTGCGGCATCGCTCACCGCGTTCTCGATGCTCCAGCTCATGCCCTCGGGAACATTCGAGGAGATGTATCCGGTGAACCGGCCCCGCGCGATGCCCTTGCGGCCGCGGCGCGCATCCGGCCCCGGCTCGCACGCGTTCCGCCATCCGCTCTCGAACGCGGTGACGCGGTCGAAGCCCACGCCCCAGCGTGCGGCATCGGCGAAGATCTGGTCGCTCGAGGTGCCGACCATGCTGTCGACGTATCCGGGTGCGCTCCATCGCGCCATCCAGCCTCCGCGGCGATACTGCTCGAGCTGCCCGTCGAGGAGCCGCCCAGCGAGGGAGGGATCGAGCAGGGCGAGAGCCGGCCACTCGGTGCGGTACGTGTCCCAGTATCCGTTGTTCACGACGAGTTCGCCGTCGACGGCCGGTGCGACTCCGCTCTCGTCGTGTGACTCGCGCGCGGCGAACACGTCGGCGAATCGCCAGACCGGCGCCTCCGCCGTCCCGACGTTCTCGGCGGCACTGTTGGGATACAGGTGCATCCGGTGGAGCGCGGCCGCGATCCGGGACCGATGCTCCTCGTCGGCGAGCCCACGATAAGGGGCCTCCGCGTCCGGCAGCGGTGGGATCGACACCCGCCCCAGCCGTCGGTTCCAGGAGGCGGCGGCCGCATCGCGCAGCTCTCCGTAGGCGCTCGACCGCGGAGCCTCCGTCTCCAGAGCGTGCCGGGCCTGCTCCACCGACAGGAAGGAGATGCCGATCCGCACCTCGAGCGATCCACGTCCGCCCACGTATCCCGCGACCCGCCCGCGGCCGTCGTCATCGAGGGGCCCGCGATCGAGTGTCCGCTCATCGTCGCGGGGGTGCCGGACCGTCCCGGCGAAGAAGCAACGGGGAGCGTTGCCCCAGTCCTCGGGCCCCTCCGGGATCCACCCCTCGAATCCGCCGGCATCCGTCCAGAAGAGACGCCCCGCGTCGGTGAGCTGGTCGATGACGAAGCCGACCGGGGCGGCGGCATCCGCGCTGTGCACTCGGAACACCGCTGCGTGCTCCGTCGCCGTCATCTCGACCTGCAGGCCGTCGCCGAGATCGGCCGCGTACTCGTGCGGACGCGCCCGTTCGGAGCCGGGGGTGATCCAGCGCCGGCGGCCTCCGCGACGCGAGGTCGGCGCGCCCAGGAACGGCATCACCTGCAGCACCGAGCGATCGCCGATCCACGGGCTCGGCTGATGGGAGAACTGCAGCGCTTCGAGCCGTCGCCCCTGCCGGTCGTCATGCACGAACGGCCGGTACGGCCAGCGGGCGTCTTCCGCATCGGTCGCCGGCATGACGAAGGTGAACCCGTGCGGCACGGCCACCGCCGGGATGGTGTTGCCGCGAGAGAACCGTGGACCCGAATGCGAGCCGCGCCGGGTGTCGACCCGTTCGACGGGCGAGAGGTCACGGGCGGGGGCCTGCGCTTCGACCACGACCTGCACGAACCCGGTGCACCGCGCGGGCAGGTCTGCGCCGTCGGGCAGAGGCACGGTGCCGAGCACGACCTCGACCGTGCCGCTGCGGCGTGCGAAGGGGGCGAGGGAGACGGTGTCGGCGTTCCACTGCTCGGGCATGCTCCAGCGGGCGGCGAACTGCGCCTGCGCGGTGAGCGGGAAGTCGTAGCGGTCGCGCACGGCCGACGTGTCGCTCAGTCGCGCGCCGTCGGCGAAGCGCACATCGACCGTCACAGCGAGGGCTGCGTGCGGAGACAGTGTCGCGGCGGGGCCGTCGGCGTAGAACGCCCAGTGCAGCACGGTGTCGGGGGAGATCTCGAGGTCGGTGAGCCCGGGCACGTCGACCCGCTGCTCGCCGGCAGAGGGATCGAAAGCGAAGGTGAACACCGGGCCGGGCAGCACGCCCGCTCGGGGACGGGACGACGGAGGATCGGCCGGCCCGTCCGCCGGCGTGAGATGCGCGGCGCTCACCCCTTGATCGCGCCCTCCTGCACGCCCTTGAAGAAGAAGCGCTGCGTGAACGAGAACATGATGACGATCGGCACGAGGGCGATCATGGTGCCGGCCGCGATCAGGCGCGGGTCGACCGAGAAGCTGCTGTTCAGATACGCCATGCCGACGGTCAGCGTGTACTTCGACGGGTCGGACAGCACGATGAGCGGCCACAGGTAGTCGTCCCAGGCCCCGATGAATGCGAAGATCGCGACCACCGAGACCATGCCGCGGATGTTCGGCCACACGATGTGGCGGATGCGCTGCCAGGTGGTCGCACCGTCGACCGTCGCGGCATCCAGCACGTCCTTCGGGATCATGCGGCAGGCGGTGGCGATCAGGAGCACGTTCATCGCGCTGATCGCGCCGGGGAGGAAGACGCCCCAGAGGGTGTCGGCCAGCCCGAGGGCGCGGATCGTGAGGAAGTTGCTCGTCACCGTCACCTCGCCGGGGAAGAGCAGCGTGGAGAGCAGGATCGCCATCACGATCCACTTGCCGCGGAACCTCATGCAGCCCAGCGCGTAGCCCGCGAACGTGGCCAGGACGACGTTGCTGACGACCGTGCCGACCGAGACGAGCAGCGAGTGCCAGGCGTAGAGGTACACCGGGACGATGTCGGCGACCCTGCTGTAGTTCTGCAGCGTCGGCTCGCGCGGGATGAGCTCGGGCGGGAAGGAGTAGATGTTCTCCTGGGGCCCCTTGAAGGATGTCGACAGCTGCCAGATGAACGGCCCGATGACGAGCACCAGGACGAAGAGGAGGAGGGCGTATCGACCGATCAGACCGCCGAGGGTCGGCTTGCTGAAATCGCCGGATCCGCGGCGGCGGAACATGCGCTCGCGGGTCGGCGCCGACAGCTCCTCGGAGGGGCGGGCGTCCTCTGTCGAACGGGGCGGCGTGAGCGTGCTCATGCGGAGACCTTCGCCTTCTTCTCGCGATTCATGACGGCGATCGCGACGAGCGGGATGAGGGTGAGCAGGAACAGCGCCACGCTGATGGCGGACGCGTATCCGATGTTGCCGTTGAGGCCGGAGCCGACCTGGCGGATGAGCATCACGAGCGACATGTCGTAGCCACCGGGACCGCCCGTGCTCTTGGAGAGCACGTCGAGCTCGGCGAACACCCTCATGGCGGATACGGCGATGAGCACCGAGATGAGGAGCATCGCGCCGCGGACGGAGGGGATCGTCACCGACAGGAAGCGACGGAAGGAGCCGGCGCCGTCGAGCATCGCCGCCTCGTGCAGCTCCTTGCCGACGTTCCCGAGCGCCGCGAGGTACACGACCATGTAGTAGCCCAGGCCCTTCCAGACCGTGAGCAGGATGGCGCAGCCGAGCAGCAGCCAGCGGTCGACGAGGAACGCCATCGGCTTGTCGACCAGCCCGAGGAACTCGAGCGTCTGGTTGATGATGCCGCGGCTGTCGAACAGCCAGGTCCAGATGAGGGCGACCACGACCACCGAGGCGATCACGGGGAAATAGAACGTGGTGCGGAAGAACGAGATGCCGGGGAGCTTCTTCTGCACGAGCAGCGCCAGCAGCAGCGGGAGGATCGTGAGCAGCGGCACGCACACGACGACATAGATGAGGCACGTCGTCAGGGCGTTCCAGAACATCTCGTCGCCGAACATGCGCTCGTAGTTCGCCCCGCCGACGAACTCGGGCGTCCGCAGGGGCTTGGCGTCGGTGAAGCTGAGGAAGACCGTGTTCAGGAACGGCCAGAGCGCGAACACCAGCACCCAGGCGACGGCGGGCCCGAGGAGCAGCCAGGGTGTGAACCACCGGTGGGATCTCATCGTCTTCCTGCCGGCCGGGATGCCGGTGTCCGCGCGCATGGCTTACTTGTCCACGCGGTTGGCGTTGGCGTACTCGACGATCTTGTCGAGCTGGGCCTTCGCGTCCGCCTCGCCGTTGACCGCGAGGGCGATCTGCTGGGTCATATACGTAGCCATGTCGGAGGTCCACTGGAACGGCAGCGCCTTGGCGTCCTTCATCGCGCCGAACACGGTGTCGATCGCCGACAGCTGCTTCTCGTCGGTGACGGTCGCGGCGATGTTGTCGACGACCTGGTCTCCGCCCTCGGCCGTGCCAGGTGCGGTGCCGACGGCCAGAGACGAGAACGCCACCTGGTTCTCCTGGTTCGTCGCGAACTCCGCGAAGGCGAGCGCGGCTTCCTTGTTGTCGGAGTCGGCCGAGACGTTGAGCCCCTGCACGTACAGCGGTGCGACACCGAGTCGCGGCGTCGCCACCGTGTTCTCGAGCAGCGCCGGTGCGTCCTTCTGCAGGTCGGTCGTGAAGCCGGTGCCGCCGGTGGTGAAGGCGACCTTCTCCTGGATGTACGCCTCCGCGTTTCCGCCGTAGTCACCGGTCAGGGCTTCCGCCGGCATCGCACCCGCGGCATACGCGTCGGCGTACTTCTCGATGATCGCCGCGGCCTCGTCGGTGTTGAAGTCGAACTCGCCCTCGTCGTCGATGACCTCCATGCCGGCTGCGGTGAACGTGTCGAGCGCCGGGATCGAGGAGAGGAGCTGCACCTTGCCGCCGGACTCCGTCGCCACGTCCTTCGCGAGCGTGAGGAGCTCGTCGACCGTGGTCGGGAGGTTCTCCTCGGTGACGCCGAAGGGTGCGAGTTGCGCGAGGTTCCACCAGGAGGCGTCGCTGGAGAGGTACCAGGGCAGGCCGTACGTGCCCTCCATGCCCGGGTACTGGCTGTAGGCCTCCCAGGCGCCCGTGTTGTAGGCGGTCTTCAGGTCGGGGTCGGCGGTCTCCAGGTCGATCAGCTTGCCCGCGGCGACCAGCGGGTACGCGATGTCGGGCGGCAGGTTCAGCACGTCGGGGAGGGT
The DNA here is from genome assembly GCF_053543675.1 of Microbacterium umsixpiens. Taxonomy (NCBI): domain Bacteria; kingdom Bacillati; phylum Actinomycetota; class Actinomycetes; order Micrococcales; family Microbacteriaceae; genus Microbacterium; species Microbacterium umsixpiens. Next base: position 3,244 of record NZ_JBLVOH010000078.1, on the reverse strand, counting down.
GTCGGCGTTCGCCTGGCTCAGGATCTTCTCCTGGTAGCCGTCGCCCGGCTGGTCGAGCCACTCGACCGTCACGTCGGGGTGCTCCTTCTCGAACGCGTCGATGAGGTCCTCGAAATACGGGGTGAACTTCTCGTTCTTGAGCGACCACGTCTGGAACTGGATGGTGCCGCTCAGCTCGCCCGATGTGTCGATGGGGCCCGAGGCGTCGGAGGTGCCGCCGCCTCCCGTGCAACTCGTCAGCGCCAGAACGCCGATGCTGAATGCTGCCAGAGCGACAATGCGTGTGCGAACTTTCATCGTGCTTCTTCCTCGAGGCGGGCGAATCCGCGCGAAGTCCGCAGGAACGGACTACAGCGCTTTAGCAGATGAAACCATCCGATTTCCTCCCTGTCAAGGCACTCGTCGGGCGACGCATTGCCTGCAAGTGCAGGAGTGCGCACCGTTCGTTGCTCAAGCGTTATAGTGGTGCGAACTCCGCCCTCCTCGAAGGGCACGTCCGAAAGGTCTGACACATGACGCAGCGCGGCGCCCTCGATGCTCCTCTGAGGTTCGGGGCGAACTACACGCCGTCGAAGAACTGGATGCACTCCTGGCTCGACTTCACCCCCGACGACGTGCGCCGGGACTTCGCGGCTCTCGCGGAGCTCGGGCTCGATCACGTCAGAGTCTTCCCGCTGTGGACCGTGCTGCAGCCGAACCGCACGCTCATCCGGGAGAAGGCCATCGACGACGTCCGTGCCGTCGTCGACATCGCCGGCGAGTTCGGCATGGATGCGGGCATCGATGTGGTCCAGGGGCACCTCTCGAGCTTCGACTTCGTCCCCTCGTGGCTGTACACGTGGCACGACAAGAACATGTTCACCGATCCACGGGCGCTCGAGGGTCAGGTCGCGCTCGTCGACCGGCTCGGTCGGGCGTTGAGCGACGCACCGAACTTCCTCGGCCTGACGCTCGGTAACGAGACGAACCAGTTCTCCGCGCATACGCATCCCTCCCCCTGGCCGGTCACGCAGGACGAAGCCGGCGGCTGGATCTCGACCCTGCTGGCGGCGGCGGAGGCCGCGGCGCCGGGGCTCCCGCACGTCCACAGCGAGTACGACGCCGTCTGGTACATGGACGGCCACGGCTTCACGCCCGCGCATGCGTCGCGCCTGGGGGCCATGACCACGATCCACTCCTGGATCTTCAACGGCACCGCCCAGCGCTACGGCGGTCGCTCGGTCGCCTCCGATCGTCACGCCGAGTACCTGATCGAGCTCTCCCGCGCCTTCGCGACCGATCCCGACCGGGCGGTGTGGCTGCAGGAGGTGGGCGCCCCCTCGAACTGTCTCACCGACGAGGAGATGCCGGGCTTCCTGGAGGCGACGGTGCGCTCCGCCGCGCGCACCCAGAACCTCTGGGGCATCACCTGGTGGTGTTCGCATGACGTCAGCCGCGACCTCGGTGACTTCCCCGAGCTGGAGTACACCCTCGGGCTCATCGGTCAGGACGGCGCGGCGAAACCCATCGGCCGGCGTCTCGCTGAGATCATCCCCGACCTGCGTCAGCGCGTCGCGCCGCCCGTGAGGGACACGGCGATCGTGGTGGACGTGGACGAGCGCGAGGTTCCCGTGAGTCGGGCGGCGCTGAGCCCGGGCGGGGTGGTGTTCCAGGCCTGGGTGGATGCCTGCGCCGCGGGCCTCGATCCCGCACTCGTGACGTCGCGCGACGCGCTCGACCCCGTAGCGCTCGACGCGCGAGGAATCCGTCGTCTCATCCGTCCCGACCTCTCGGCCGACGTGGTCGACCCCTACGGATCGGTCAACACCGTCGTCCAGAGCTGACCGCGATCGCGGTTCGGGCCGGACGAGGTCGTTCAGGCGAGGCGCGCGGGCGGAGCGGTGCTCTCGCGTGCCGTGAGCACCGGCGTCGGACCCTCGACGCTGGGCAGGTTCACTCCCGCCTCGATCTGCTGCAGCAGCAGGGTCGCGGCGCGCTCGCCGAGTTCGAAGGTGTCTCGGGTCATCGCCGTGATCGACGGGTTGATCAGTCCGGCGATGACGGAGTCGTCGAACGAGGCGAGGGAGACGTCGCGCGGCACGGCACGGCCCATCTCCTGGGCGACGCGGAGACCTGCGACCGCCATCACGTCGTTGTCGTAGACGATCGCGGTCGGCTGCTGCCGACCGGAGAGCAGCGAGCGCGTGACCGCCGATGCGCGTGCGGGCGAGAAGTCCGTGATGATGACCTCGCCCTCGACGCCGTCGGTTCTCATGCGCCCGAGCACCTCGGCACGCAGGCGCGTGTGTTCGAGTTCGGCCGGGCCGGCGACGTAGGCGATGCGGGTGTGCCCGAGGGCGGCCAGGTAGGAGAAGAGCGTCTCGGCCACCGTGTCGTCGCCGATCCAGACGCTCGGCACGGAGCCCTCCGGCGAGGGCTCGGAACCGATCATCACGGCCCGGGCGTCGAGGGCTTCGATGCGCCCGACGCGGGGATCGTCCTCGCGGGGGTCGATGAAGATGAAACCGTCGACCTGGTTGGAGGAGCGCCACTGTCGGTGCACTTCCATCTCCTCGGCGATGTCGCTGACGAGGCGGAGCTGCAGGCTGACCTTGCTCTCCGACAGCCGTGACTCGATGCCCGCGATGAGGTCGGTGAAGAACGCCTCGGATCCCAGTGACCGTGCCGGGCGGGCGAGGGCGAAGCCGACGGTGTTGGCGCGCGCTCCGACCAGCGCTCGAGCCGCCGAGCTCGGCTGCCAGCCGTTCTCTTCGACGATGCTGAGGATGCGCTGCCTGGTCTCGTCGCTCACGCCGGGGCGGCCGTTCAGCGCGAAGGAGACGGCACCGGGAGAGACCCCTGCCATGCGCGCGATGTCGGCGATGGTGACGCGTTTCGCCGGGGTCATAGTCCCTCACCATACTTGATCGATTTAGTCTCGCGGAAGAAGTGACGATGTGTTTAGACTTGGTTACTAGATCGTTTTAGTAAATCCGATAGCATCAACACGGCGTTGCCTGTCGCGCCGCGGACCAGCACTCACCGTCGAGCCCGGAGATTCCCATGCATGACGACACCTCGCTCACCGTCGGCCGCGTCAAGCGGGTCCTCGAGGAGCGCATCCGCCCGGCGATCCACTCGGCCTCCGTGCCGCTGGACGTCGAGATCCACGAACTGCCCGGCGAGCCGATCGCTCCGGCCGAGGGGCTCGCGCTCGCCTTCGAGCCCGGCGTCGTCGGAGCCCCCTGGGGTCCCGCCTGGGGCA
>NZ_JBLVOH010000077.1:0-9797 GCF_053543675.1 Microbacterium umsixpiens | reverse complement strand
CGACCGGCTCCCCGTCGCTGGCGAGCACCTCGCCGTCGGGGGAGAGCACCCGCACGCCGCTGAGCCCGAACGCCTCCCGGGTACGGCTGGCGAGGGCCAGCACCGCGTTGTCGCCCCGCAGCACGTTGCCGGCGACCGCGGCGAGCAGCTCGGCCTCGGCGGTGGCGCGCTGCGCGGTGCGGGCACGGCGGGCGGCCTGGTCGACGATGATGCTCACCAGGATCGCGATGAGCACGTACAGCGCGAGGGCGAGCACGTGCAGCGGATGCGCGATCGTGATGGTGAACAGGGGTGCGACGAAGAGGAAGTCGAGTGTGACGCCGGAGAGCACGGCCGCGAACACGGCAGGACGGACGCCGCCGATGAGGGCGACCACGACCACGAGCAGCTGGTAGGCGAGCACCTCGGCGGTGATCGACTCGGGGCTGCGGAAGGTGAACATCAGCCACGACAGCAGCGGTCCGAACACGAGGGCCACCGCGAAGCCCAGCAGCTGCCGCCGCCAGCCGAGTGCCCCGCCGGTCATCCGTGGCAGGGCGAGTCGACCGCCCGCCGCCGCGTGGGTGACGATGTGCACGTCGATGTCGCCCGAGCGGCGGATCACCTCCGATCCGATGCCGGGACCGGTGAGCGCGGCGGCGAGTCGACTGCGACGGCTGACCCCGATGACGAGCTGCGTGGCGTCCACCCCCTGCGCGAACTCGACCAGGGTGGCCGGGATGTCGTCGCCGACGACCTGGTGGTAGCTGCCGCTGAGCGATTCGACGAGGGTGCGCTGCGTGGCGAGCGCCCCCGGGGTCTCGTTGCGCAGGCCGTCCTGGGCCGAGATGTGCACCGCGAGCAGTTCTCCGCCGGCCGAGCGGGCGGCGATCCGTGCACCGCGACGCAGCAGGGTCTCGCCTTCGGGGCCGCCGGTGAGGGCGACGACGACCCGTTCCCTGGCCTGCCAGTTCCCTTCGATCCCCTGCTCCGCACGGTAGGTGCGCAGGGCGCTGTCGACCTCGTCGGCGAGCCAAAGCAGGGCGAGCTCGCGCAGCGCGGTGAGGTTGCCGAGGCGGAAGTAGTTCGACAGGGCGGCATCGATGCGCTCGGCCGGGTACACGAGCCCGGCGGAGAGCCGGTCCCGCAGCGACTGCGGCGCGAGGTCGACGACCTCGATCTCGTCCGCGGCGCGCACCACGGCATCCGGGATCGTCTCCTGCTGCGCGATGCCGGTGATCTTCTCGACCACGGCATTGAGCGACTCGATGTGCTGCACGTTGACGGTGGTGACGACGTCGATGCCGGCGTCCAGCAGCTCGTCCACGTCCTGCCAGCGCTTCGGATGCCGCGAACCGGGGGTGTTCGTGTGGGCGAGCTCGTCGACGAGCGCGATCTCGGGAGCCCGGGCGAGCACGGCGTCGAGGTCGAGTTCGGTCAGGGCGATGCCGCGATGGTCTTCGACGCGACGGGGCACCTCGGGCAGTCCGACCGTCTGCGCGAGCGTGGCCGCGCGGTCATGGGTCTCGACGATGGCGATGACGACGTCGTGTCCCTCCTCGCGGAGGCGACGCCCCTCGGCGAGCATCTCGAACGTCTTGCCGACACCGGGAGCGGCGCCCAGCAGCACCCGGAGGCGGCCGCGACGGGGGTGTTCCGGTGCCGGGCGATGCGTCCGATCTGCGCTCATTCGCCCTCCTGGTCGTCCAGCGCGAGGTTGAGCTCGGCGACGTTGATGCGCTCCTCGCCCAGGAATCCCAGATCCCGCCCTTGAATCCTAGACTCCACGAGGTCTTGCACCTGCTGTTCGGGAACGCCACGCGCCTCGGCCACGCGCGGCACCTGCAGCAGGGCGTAGGCGACGCTGATGTGGGGGTCGAGGCCCGAACCCGAGGCGGTGACCGCGTCGGCCGGCACCTCGGACGCCTTCACGCCCTCGCGCTCCGCGATCGCGGCCTGACGGTCGGCGATGGCCGCGACTAGGTCGGGGTTCTCCGGGCCGAGGTTGCTGCCGCTGGAGCCCGCCCCGTCATAGCCGTCGCCGGCCGCCGAGGGGCGGGACTGGAAGTACTCCGGCAGGGCCTCGCCGTCGGCATCCGTGAACGGCTGGCCGATCAGTGAGCTGCCTTTGTCGTCGGGGAGGGGTGAGCCGTTCGCCTGCCAGGGGAGAGCGAGCTGCCCGATGCCCGTGACGAGGAGCGTGTAGCCGACGCCGAGCACGAGGGTGAGGACGAGCATCGCGCGGATGGCGACCCCGGTGGTGCGGGCCGCGGTGCGAGTGGAGGACATGTCTGGGTTCCTTTTCCGAGCCGGGTCAGAAGCCCGGGATGAGGCTGACGACGAGGTCGATGAGCTTGATGCCGATGAACGGGGCGATCACGCCGCCGAGTCCGTAGATGAGCAGGTTGCGCTGCAGGATCTGCGAGGCGCTCGCCGGGCGGTACTTCACTCCGCGCAGGGCGAGCGGGATCAGGAACACGATCACGATCGCGTTGAAGATGATCGCGCTGGTCACGGCGGATGCCGGCGAGTGCAGCTGCATGATGTTGAGCGCCGCGAGTCCGGGGAAGACCCCCATGAACATCGCCGGGATGATGGCGAAGTACTTCGCCACGTCGTTCGCGAGCGAGAACGTGGTGAGCGCGCCGCGGGTGATGAGCAGCTGCTTGCCGATGCGCACGATGTCGATCAGCTTTGTCGGGTCGGAGTCCAGATCGACCATGTTGCCGGCCTCCTTCGCGGCCGAGGTGCCGGTGTTCATGGCAACGCCGACGTCGGCCTGCGCGAGCGCGGGAGCGTCGTTCGTGCCGTCGCCGGTCATCGCGACCAGCCGCCCGCCCTCCTGCTCGCGGCGGATGAGGGCGAGCTTGTCCTCGGGCGTCGCCTCGGCGAGGAAGTCGTCGACCCCGGCCTCGGCGGCGATGGCCTTCGCGGTCAGCGGGTTGTCGCCCGTGATCATCACCGTGCGGATGCCCATGCTGCGCAGCTCGTCGAACCGCTCGCGCAGACCATCCTTGACGATGTCCTTGAGGTGCACGACCCCGAGGATGCGGCCCTCCGTCACCTGTTCGTCGGACACCTGTCGGGAGTTCGCACGGATGTCGGACCGTTCCGCGGCGATTCCTCCGACATCCGTCCGTTCTTCCGACAAGTGGGCAGGTGCGGATGCCGGGGCAGGTGCGGATGCCGGGGCCGGGGCGGATGCCGGGGCAGACGCCGGGGTCCGCACGGCGACGACGAGGGGGGTGCCGCCGCTTTCGGCGACGGTGTCGGTGCGGGTGGTGAGCTCCGCGTCCTCGGCGTCGAGCCCGAGCCACGCCCGCACCGCGGAGCCTGCGCCCTTGCGGATCTGCGTGCCGTCGGCGAGGTCGAGTCCCGACATGCGGGTCTGCGCGGTGAACGGCACGACGACGGCATCCTCCGGAGCGGTGACGCGGATGCCGCGGGCGGCGGCGAGCTCGACGATCGAGGCGCCCTCCGGGGTGGGGTCTGCGAGCGACGACAGGGCCGCGACGCGCAGCAGCTCGTCGGCGTCGATGCCCGGGAGGGGCAGGACCTCGTGCGCACGGCGGTTGCCGTAGGTGATGGTGCCGGTCTTGTCGAGCAGCAGCGTGGTGACGTCGCCCGCGGCCTCGACAGCGCGCCCCGACATGGCCAGCACGTTGCGCTGCACGAGCCGGTCCATCCCGGCGATGCCGATGGCCGAGAGCAGTGCGCCGATGGTGGTCGGGATCAGGCAGACGAGCAGGGCGATGAGCACCGGGATGCTGACGGGCGATGCCGCGTAGGAGGCGATCGGGTTCAGGGCGAGCACCACGACCACGAAGATGATCGACAGGCTGGCGAGCAGGATGTTCAGGGCGATCTCGTTCGGGGTGCGCTGGCGGCTGGCGCCTTCGACGAGGGCGATCATCCGGTCGACGAACGTCTCACCGGGCTTCGAGGTGATGCGCACCACGATCCGGTCGGACAGCACGCGGGTGCCGCCGGTGACGGCGCTGCGGTCGCCGCCCGACTCGCGGATCACCGGGGCGCTCTCGCCCGTGATGGCCGACTCGTCGACGGTCGCGATGCCCGCGATGATGTCGCCGTCACCGGGGATCAGCTCGCCGGCGGTCACGATTACGACGTCGTCGCGCTGCAGCTCGGCGGAAGAGACCTCGAGGGTCTCGGCACGTTCTGCGGCGGCATCCGAAGCCGCGTCATAACCGACCACACGGCGGGCCATCGTGCTGGTGCGCGTCTTGCGCAGGCTCGCGGCCTGGGCCTTGCCACGGCCTTCGGCGACGGACTCGGCGACGTTCGCGAACAGCACCGTCAGCCAGAGCCACACCGCGATGCCCCAGGTGAACGGCGCGGGGACCGGGGTGCCGCCCGAGTCGGTGGGTCCGCCGAGGAACGGTTCGGCGATCGCCAGCACGGTCGCGAACGCGGCGCCCACCCAGACCAGCAGCATCACGGGGTTGCGGACGAGGGCTGCGGGGTTCAGCTTGCGCAGGGCGCCGGGCAGGGCCTCGACGAGCTGTGACCAGCCGAAGGAACGCGTCGGCTGCGCGGGGGCGGATGCCGCAGCATCCTGCTGTTCGGACGGGGATTCGGAAGGCGTGGTGATGAGAGTCATGGTCAGACGAGTCCTTCGGCGAGGGGTCCCAGTGCGAGCACGGGGAAGTAGGTGAGGGCGGTCACGACGACCGTCACGGTGAGGAGGAGGCCGACGAACTGCGGCCGGTGGGTGGGCAGCGTGCCCGAGGTGGCGGGCACTCGCTCCTGCGCGGCGAACGAGCCGGCGAGGGCCAGCACGAGCACGATGGGGAGGAAGCGTCCGAGCAGCATCGCGATCCCGAGTGCGGTGTTGAACCACGGCGTGTTCGCGGTGAGTCCGGCGAAGGCGGAGCCGTTGTTGTTCGACGCCGAGGTGAACGCGTAGAGCACCTCGCTCATGCCGTGCACGCCCGGGTTCAGGATGCTGGTCGACTCCACGTCTTCCCGGATGCCGGGGATCGCGAAGCTCAGCGCGGTGCCGCCGAGGACCAGTGCAGGGACGACGAGGATGTACAGGCTCGCGAGCTTGATCTCCCGCGGACCGATGCGCTTGCCGAGGTATTCGGGGGTGCGCCCGACGAGCAGTCCGCCGACGAACACGGCGATGATCGCGAGCACGAGCATGCCGTAGAGGCCCGAGCCGACGCCGCCGGGGGCGACCTCGCCGAGCATCATGTTCAGCATCGGCATCATGCCGCCGAGCGCCGTGTAAGAGTCGTGCATCGAGTTGACCGCACCGGTCGAGGTGAGCGTGCTCGCGCTGCCGAACAGCGTGGAGCCGAGGATGCCGAAGCGCACCTCCTTGCCTTCCATCGCGGCGCCGGCGAGCTCGGGTGCGCTGCCGCGGCCGGCCAGCTCGAGCGCCGAGAGGGCGAAGGTCGAGATCAGGAAGATCGTGCCCATGACCGCGGCGATGGCGTAGCCCTGGCGGTGGTCGCCGACCATGCGGCCGAACGTGCGGGGGAGGGAGAACGGGATCACGAGGATCAGCAGCACCTCCAGCAGGTTCGTGAACCCGGTCGGGTTCTCGAACGGGTGCGCGGAGTTGGCGTTGAAGAAGCCGCCGCCGTTGGTGCCGAGGAGCTTGATCGCCTCCTGCGAGGCGACCGGTCCGCCCGGAATGGTCTGGGTTCCGCCCGACACGGTGGTCATGTCGGTGAAGCCCGCGAAGTTCTGGATCACGCCACCGGCGAGGAGCGCCAACGCACCGATCAGGGCGATCGGGAGGAGGATGCGGCCGAGACCGCGGATCAGGTCGACCCAGAAGTTGCCGATGGTCGCCGAGCCCCGGCGCGCGAGGCCGCGGATCAGCGCGATCGCGATGGCGAGTCCGACCGCCGCCGAGACGAAGTTCTGCACCGTGAGGCCGGCGAGCTGCACGGTGTAGCCCACGGTCTGCTCGGGCGAGTACGACTGCCAGTTGGTGTTCGCGACGAAGGATGCCGCGGTGTTGAAAGCGAGCCCTTCGGGCACGGCCGGGAGACCGAGCGACTGCGGCAGGAACGCCTGTAGGCGCTGCAGCCCGTAAACGAGCAGCAGCCCGACGACCGAGAACGCGAGCACGCTGCGGGCATAGGCGCGCCAGGTCTGCTCGGACGACGAGTCGACGCCGATCAGCCGGTAGACGCCGCGCTCGACGCGCAGGTCCTTCGCCGAGGAGTACACCCGGGCGATGTAGTCGCCGAGGGGGCGGTAGACCAGAACGAGCACGACCACGACGGCCGTGAGCTGCAGGATGCCGAACCAGATCGCCGCACCCATCAGAATCGCTCCGGCGCGACGAGCGCGACGACGAGGTAGACGACGGCGGCGACGGCGAGGACCGCCGCGATGATCTCGAAGACGATCATGCGCGGTCCACCGCCTTGGCGACCAGGGACACGAGGGCGAACAGCGCGAGAGTCAGCGCGATGTAGATGATGTCGAGCACGGATCCGATACAACTCCCGTGCGCGGGCGGATCCGTCGATCCTGACGGTTCCCCTACGCCCCCGCCGAGGATGCATGCGGGTTGCTCACACCCGGCTCAGCGGTTGGCTGTGTGGGTCTCGTCGGGATGCAACTGAGGACCTCCTGAGAGTGGGTATATTCTCGTTGATCAGAATATGCCCACTCTTTAGGGTTGATGTCATGAAGACACCGTCACCGTTGCAGTTCACGCTTCTCACTGCTCTCACCGGTCGCACACTCCACGGATACGCACTCGTCGAGGAAGTCTCGACGCTCACGGGGCAACGGCCAGGTGTCGCGACCGTGTACGCCGCACTCGAGAAGCTCCTCGCACTCGGGTGGATCGCCCAGACGCAGGATGAAATCGTCGGCGGGAGGTTGAGACGGTACTACGCGATCTCTGAGACGGGGCTTCACGTTCTCGATCTCGAGGCGAAGGCGCTCGCCCAACGGGCACGACGCGCACAGTTCAAACTGCAGCAGGTGCGGACCGCGGGAGCACAAGCATGAACACCGATCCCCTGCGACGAAGCCTCAAAGCCTATCCGCGACGCTGGAGAGAAGTGAACGCTCACGTGCTCTTCGGAATGCTCGAAGAGGCTCGTGACGCCCACCCCGAACTCGTTCCCCTCGAAGCACGAACAGCTGCTCGAAAGGGGCTTGCAATGAGAATTACACAGGTGCTGCCTTGGGTGCTCGGGGCGATCAGTGTTGCCTCAGCTGCTGTCGCTATGACCATCGTGGCCGTCGCATTCACCGAGCAGAACGAAGCCCTCGTCCACGTGCTTTGTTTCTTCATCACCCCTCTCGCCAGTCTGTGGGCGATCGTTGTGGGGCTGATATCCCGCCCCACAACGGTTCATCCTCGCTGGGGGGCGGCTGTACTGGGCAGCCTCGGGATTCTCGTCGCTGGGGGCGCACACGTCCTCTGGTACCTGGGCGTCGACACCGACATGACGAACCTCCCTCCCATATGGGGCGCGACCACCGCCACCGCGTTCGTGCTTATCGGGATCGCACTCACCATCTCCCTGTTCCCCGCGTTCGCCCGCGCGACCTCACGCACCGTGGCCGTCATCGCCACCGCTCTCGTAGCCGCCTCCGGCGCGATCACGACGATCGTGTTCTTGAGCCTGCCGTTCTCCGCGCCGATCATCGCCCTGACTGCGGTCGTCATCGTGCTGACCATTCGGCCCGGCCGCCAACGCACCGCACTGAACCCACCCGCAGCACCGTCTGAACGGCAGCTCCCCTAGCCCCCCGGTCCCTATCCTGCGGGGCGTGGACCCCTAGCCGCCTACTGACAAGACCTGCTCGGCAATAGGTGGATTGCGAACCCGTGGTGAGCGGGGAGAGGCTGGTGAGTCGGCCCGGATGACCGGGGTCGCGCGATTCGAAACCGGAGTTAGGGCGTCGCGAGCGAATCCAGGAACGCGCGGGTCTGTGCCGCCAGTTCGGGCGACTGCGTGTGGTGGAGGTAGTGGCCGCCCTCGATCCCGACGACCTCGCCGCGGTCGACACTCGCTGCCTGGGCCTCGTGCAGCTCCCGCCAGCCGGAGGCCTCGGGTCACGGCAGCTCGGCGTCGGCACGGACTGGCAGGATGTCGAGCATGAGTGTGATCTACGACTACTTCTCCGCCGCATCCGACGAAGAGGCCGTGACGGTCCTCGACGTGGAGGGCGGGCCGACCGCGACGGACACCGGTTTCGACGCCGGCACGCTCGGCGGCATCGATCCCGTCGTGCAGCTCGGCACGCTCGAGGCGCTGCTGACGGGCACCCCGTACGACGACGTGACCGAAGACCCCCGCGCCGGCCACAACCTCGCGATGAGCGAAGACTACGACCGGATCATCATCACGGTGACGGATGCTCTGGCATCGGCGCTCGCCGCAGCCGACGACGCGCGCCTGGCCGAGGTGGCCGAGCCGTGGTCGCAGACCGAAGAGCTCGCGGGTGCGGATCCGGCGCAGTTGGCCGCGTTCGCCCGCGACCTCGCCGCTCTCGCGCGCCGTGCCGCCGCATCCGGCCACCGCGTGTACTGCTGGGCCTGCATCTAGAGACCGATCACGGTCGCTCCCCGCTGACTCGCCGCATCTCCGACGCGAGTGCGCTGTTCGTCTCGGCGAACCGCGCGGTGATGTTCTCGCGCACCTCGGGCGCCTTGTTCTGGCTGAGCTTGGCGCGCGCATCGAAGCGGGCGACGCGTATCCGCAGGCCGACCGTGCCCTTCGCCGCTCGGCGAGTGCCCGGCTCGTCCTCCGACAGATGCCGGCCGTGCTCCCGTCCGTTCTCGAAGTGGTCGGTCAACTGCGTGAGCATGGCGTAGTTCTCCTCCTCACTGAGGATTTCGGGGGTTCCGTAGAGGTGCGCGGTCACGTGGTTCCACGTGGGCACCAGGTCTCCCGGCGCATACAGACTCGGTGAGACGTAGTCGTGCGGACCCTGGATGATGACGAGCACCTCGTGCCGACCGAGTTCGTGGAGCTGGTCGTCGGGCCGTCCGAAGTGGCTGGCGATCACGATGCCCTCCTCGTCCTCGATGAGCAGCGCAGGGTAGTGCGAGGCGACGAGTCCGGTGCTCGCCGGGGAGACGAACGTCGCCCACGGGTTACCGCGGATGAGGCGCTTGACCTCGTCGGGGTCGGTCATCAGGTAGCGGGGTGTGTGGCGCATCAGGACTCCTCATCTCGGGGCGGCCGGTCGGTTCGGGGGCGGTCTTTCAGGCGCGTGCGCACCGCGAGCGCGGCGCAGGCGATGACGGCGAGACCTCCGACGGCGGTGGCCCAGCCGATCGGCTCGTGCAGCAGGAGGGCGGCCCACGCGATGCTCATCACGGGCTGGACGAGTTGGATCTGGCTCACCTGCGCCATCGGTCCGATCGCGAGTCCGCGGTACCAGGCGAAGAACCCGAGGAACATGCTCACGGCGGCGAGGTAGCCGAATGCGAGCCACTGCACGGGGCTCGCCGCGGGCGGCTGCTGGATCGCCGACACCACGGTCAGGACGCCCATGAGGGGAGCGGCGACGATGAGCGCCCATGACACGGTCTGCCAGGAGCCGAGCTCGCGGGCGAGCAGACCGCCTTCCGCGTAGCCGATCGCCGCGGCCAACACGGCACCGAACAGCAGCAGGTCGGCAGCGGTGAGGGAGCCGAGTCCGCCGTTCTGCAGGGCGGCGAACACGACGGCGGCGACCGCGCCGACGATCGCGAAGACCCAGAAGGAGCGGTTCGGGCGCTCGCCGGTGCGGACCACCACGGCGACGGCGGTCGCGGCGGGCAGCAGGCCGACCACGACGGCGCCGTGACTGGCGGGGGTCGTGGT
>NZ_JBLVOH010000076.1:9936-17851 GCF_053543675.1 Microbacterium umsixpiens | reverse complement strand
CCCGACAAATGCTCGCCTCGCAGGGCCGGGACCGGCGCGACGCCCGCTGAACCGGTTCCCGCCATCGGCCGACGGTGGGACAATGGAGGTATGGCCCCCACCGACTCCCACCAGACCGTCGAAGCGACCGTGCGCCGTGTGCCGCGGTACGGCGTGCTCATGGGCATCGGCGTCGTGCTCGGCATCATCGCCGCCGGCATCCTCACCTGGACGGGCAGCTTCGATGAGTCGCAGGCCCTCGACGTCGTCTACCCGCCTGGTCAGGTCTTCGGCTTCCTGCTGCTGTGGACCGTGCCGATCGGCATCGCCCTGGGAGGCGTCACGGGCCTCGTGATGGAGCGCATCGCCCGTCGGCACGACCGCGTCGTGCAGGTCGACCGCGAGACCGTCGTCGAGGACTGAGAGCTACGCCAGCTCGGCGATCACGGGGCGGATGGCGGTGTCGAAGGCCACCACGTCGCGGCGCAGACCGTCGGTCACCGCGACCGTGAGGTCTCCGATCCACCAGATGCCGCGCTGCGACAGCGGCAGCACCTGCACGTTCAGCTCGAACGAGTGCGCGCGACGGCCGACCTCGCGCTCGAACTCCGCGATCGCGCTCGCATAGGCGCGGTAGGCGTCACCCCCGGTATGGCTCTTCATCGAGCTCACGTACCGGTCGTGCGCGGCGTGCGCGTAGAGGAGAGCGGATGTCGCCTGCGGGGCGATCGCCGTGGCGAGCTCCTCCGCGCCGGTGGCGGGCAGAGCCACGAGGGTGTCGAACCCGTCGATGAGTTCGAGCGGCACGTCCGAGGGATGTGCGCGTGGTTCGACCGTCATGTCCCAGTAGCTCCGCCACTGCTCCTCCACCGCGGGCGAGGCATCGGTCGCGTCCGGCGCGCGCACGGCGAGATCGCGGAGGGCGGGAAGGTCCTCCGGCGCCCGGATCCCGAGCTGCTGGCGCAGCGCGAGCGCGACGAGCACCGGAACGCTCGCGTCTTCGCGGATGAGCCACTGCGGCTTGTCGGCCATGGCCCCATCGTAGGCGGGGAGAGCGTCCGGATCCGAGGTCGTCTCTCGCGGAGAGTCGGACCGCCTGTGGGCGGTAGGCTGGGGGCGTGGCTGCCTCCCCCACCAATCCCTATTCCGAAGCCGGCGTCGACACCGCTGCAGGTGATCTCGCCGTCGAGCTGATGAAGTCTTCCGTGCGCGCGACGCACGGCCCCGAAGTGCTCGGCGGTGTCGGCGGGTTCGCCGGCCTGTTCGACGCCAGCGCGCTGCGCGACTTCCGTCGCCCGCTGCTCGCGACCAGCACCGACGGCGTCGGCACGAAGGTCGCGATCGCGCAGGCGATCGACAAGCACGACACGATCGGCCAAGACCTGGTCGGCATGGTGGTCGACGACATCGTCGTGGTGGGCGCGAAGCCGCTCTTCATGACCGACTACATCGCCTGCGGCAAGGTCGTTCCCGAGCGCATCGCCGACATCGTGCGCGGCATCGCCGGAGCGTGCTCGGCGACGGGCACCGCGCTGGTCGGCGGCGAGACCGCGGAGCACCCCGGACTGCTCGGCCCGCGCGACTACGACGTCGCGGGTGCGGCCACCGGCGTGGTCGAGGCTGATGCCATCCTCGGCGCGGATCGTGTGCAGGACGGTGACGCCGTGATCGCGGTCGCCTCCAGCGGACTGCACTCCAACGGCTACTCGCTCGTCCGCCACATCGTCACGCGTGCCGGCATCGGCTACGGCGACAACGCCGCCGACTTCGGCACCACCTGGGGGGAGGCCCTCCTCGAGCCGACCCGCCTCTACACTCTTCCCCTGCTGCGTCTCATCGAGCAGCTCGGTGGCGGTGTGCACTCACTCAGTCACGTCACCGGCGGCGGCATCGCGGCGAACCTCGCGCGTGTGCTCCCGCAGGGCAGCTGGGCCGAGGTCGACCGCAGCAGCTGGTCGCCGAGCCCCGTCTTCCGGGTGCTCAGCGACATCGCCGGCTCCACGCTCGAGTCCGCGGAGGGCACCTGGAACCTCGGCATCGGCTTCCTCGCCGTGGTGGCCGCAGACAAGAAGGATGCCGCGATCGCGGCGCTGCACGCCGAGGGCATGCCCTCGTGGCAGGTCGGGACCGTCGGCTTCGGCCCGCGTCCGGCCGGCGAATTCGAGCAGGGCGCCAAGGGCGTCGACGGTGGAGCAGTGCGCCTGGTCGGCGCCTACGCGGACGGAGCGAAGTAAGAGCCCATGTGCGGCATCGTCGGAATGGTGGGCTCTGCCCCGGTCAATCAGGACATCTACGACGCACTCCTGCTGCTGCAGCACCGCGGCCAGGATGCGACGGGCATCGCGACCGCCGAGGCGAACGGCGTGATGCACAACGCCAAGGCGCAGGGCATGGTCCGCGAGGCGTTCCGCACCCGTGACATGCGGGCGCTGCTCGGCAACGTCGGCCTCGGCCACGTGCGCTACGCGACCAAGGGCACGGCCTCGAACGAAGAGGAGATGCAGCCGTTCTACGTGAACGCGCCGTACGGCATCATCCTCATCCACAACGGCAACCTCACGAACACGCGTGAGCTCACGGCTGACATGGCGAAGCGCGACCGCCGTCACCTCAACTCGTCGAGCGACACCGAGCTGCTGCTCAACGTGCTCGCCGGCGAGCTGCAGAACACGACGTCGACGGTCGACCTCGACGCCGAGCGGGTGTTCGAGGCCGTCGCCCGCACGCACGAGCGCATCGAGGGCGCCTACGCCGTGATCGCCGTGATCGCCGGATACGGGCTGCTCGCATTCCGTGACCCGTTCGGCATCCGTCCGCTGATCCTGGGGCGTCGTCCCTCGACGGTCCCCGGTGCGGAGGGCAAGGACGAGTGGGTCGTCGCCAGCGAGTCGCTCGTGCTCGAGAACGGCGACTACGAGGTCGTCCGCGAGGTCGAGCCCGGCGAGGCCGTCTTCATCACCAACGACGGCGAGCTGTTCTCCCAGCAGTGCGCCACGGCCGCGACGCTCGCGCCCTGCGCCTTCGAGTACGTCTACCTCGCGCGTCCCGACTCGGTCATGAACGGCATCTCGGTGTACGAGTCGCGTCTGCGCATGGGCGACCGCCTCGCCGACACGATCGCCAAGCACGTGCCGATGGACAAGATCGACGTCGTCATGCCGATCCCCGACTCCTCGCGGCCCGCCGCGATGGAGGTCGCGCGCAAGCTCGGCATCGAGTACCGCGAGGGCTTCTACAAGAACCGCTACGTCGGTCGCACCTTCATCATGCCGGGGCAGGCGGTGCGCAAGAAGAGCGTGCGCCAGAAGCTCAACGCCATGTCGACCGAGTTCCAGGGCAAGAACGTGCTGCTGATCGACGACTCGATCGTGCGCGGGACGACCTCCAAGGAGATCATCCAGATGGCGCGGGATGCCGGCGCCGCCTCGGTGACCTTCGCCTCCGCGGCTCCGCCGGTGCGGCATCCGCATGTCTACGGCATCAACATGCCCTCGCGTCACGAGCTCATCGCCCACGGGCGCACGATCCCCGAGATCGCCACCGAACTCGGCTGCGATCACCTCGTCTACCAGGAGGTCGAAGACCTCAAGGCCGCGATCATCGAGGGCTCCGTCCTCACCGACCTCGACATGAGCTGCTTCGACGGCCGCTATGTGACGGGCACGGTCTCGGACGAATACCTCGCGTGGGTGGAGGGGTCACAGACCTCATGACGATGCCGAGTGCACGACCGTTGTGGCACGGTCGGGCTCTCGCTCTGGTGGGGATCGTCCTCGTGGCGTTCTCGCTGCGGTCGGCGGTCGCCTCCCTGTCGCCGGTGATCGATCATGTCGCCGCCGACTTCCCGGTGCCGACTGCGGTCGTCGGTCTGATCGGCGCCGCCCCGCCCGTGTGCTTCGCGCTCTTCGGGCTGCTGACCCCGCTGCTCGAGCGGCGATTCGGTCTGGAGCGGATGGCGGTCGCCGCGATCACGCTGATGGCGCTGGGCATGCTGCTGCGCGGGTTCGCGGTGGATTCGACGAGCCTGCTCGCAGCGACGGTGGTCGTGTTCGCGGGCGTCGGTTCGGGCAATGTGCTCCTGCCGCCGCTGGTGAAGAAGTACTTCCCGGATCGGCTCGGGATCGTGATGACGATCTACTCGACCACGTTGGCGGTGTCGACGTTCCTGCCCCCGCTGGCGGCCGTTCCGGTTGCCGACACCCTCGGCTGGCGGGTGTCGCTGGGGATGTGGGGCATCGTCGCGGGGATCGCGCTCGTGCCGTGGGTCGCGCTGCTGCTCAAGAACGGGTCGCGCCGCGACGAGCCGGTGAAGACCGAGCTTCTCGTCCCCGACCCCACCGACGGAGTCGACGACTTCCAGGATGCGGTGGCGACCGCGACCGGCCCGATCTCCTCCCAGCCGGCGAACCGGCGTCACTTCGCTCGCCTGTGGCGACTGCCGCTCGCCTGGGCGCTCGCGGTCGTCTTCGGCGCCTCGTCGACCATGGCCTATGTCTCGTTCGCCTGGATGCCGACCATGCTGGTCGACATCGGCGGGGTGACCCCGGCGACCGCCGGGTTCCTGCTGTCCCTGTTCGCGCTGATCGGCCTGCCCTGCTCCCTGCTGGTGCCGATCCTCGTCGTCCGCTTCCAGGCCACGCGCCCACTCTTCTTCGTCGCCGTCATCGGCGGTCTGGTGGGGCTCACCGGTCTCCTGCTGTTCCCGACGGTCGCGCTGCCGCTGTGGGTGAGCATCTTCGGGCTCACGGCCATCATGTTCCCGCTGAGCCTCGTGCTGCTGAGCATCCGTGCCCGCACCTCGGAGAGTGCGGTCGCGCTGAGCGGTTTCGTGCAGAGCATCGGCTACGCGATCGCCGCCACCTTCCCGCTGCTGATCGGGCTGCTCCACGAGACGACCGCCGGTTGGCAGATCCCGCTGCTCGTCATCGCCGGTGTGCTCATCGTCTCGGTTCCCGCGGGCATCGTCGCCGGGCGGCGCCGCACGGTCGAGGACGAGTGGGAGCGTCGGCACGGACGCTGGTGAGTGCGGGTGCGAAGCTCACGGGGCCGACCTTGCGTCGCTTTCGACTACGCGGCCAGTCTTTCCCAGTGAGGAGAAGCGCCCGCTATTTGACTCCGACGCCCTGGCCGATGATGTCTCTCGTGACGGAGATACCGGCGCAACAGACAACGGCCGACCGCTGAGCGTCACCCGGGTGGCGCCTTCCCCGCCGGAGTCGACAACGCCGCAGGATCCGCATTCGGTGACGACGAACTTCGTGAGCGAGGAACTGTCGAGAAACGCGCTCATTTCCTCGGCCCCTACGCCGAGGGCTTTTAGCAGCTTGCGCGTCGTCTGAAGCCGAGGGTTTGCCCAACGCGCGCCGCACACCGCTCGTTCGATTCGTCCGTAGGTAGTTACGTCGATTCCGGCCTCGTGTGCCACGTGTTCTTGGGAGAGGCCCCTTGCTGTACGGAGCGAGCGCAACCACCGACCGAGGCTCACAGCGAGGGCAGCATCCTCGGGGGGCGGTGACTTCATAGTTCTCTCCTTCCAGTTCTTCCAATTGATGTTTCAAATGTAGGAGAGTATCAGGTAGCACGCTACTCGCGGTCTGGCAAGGGCGCTTTCTGGGAGCGGTCTTGAATCGCCGGTTTCGTTGCCTTAGGTGCACTGAAGCGCCGGAAGGAGAAAGCCATGAAGATCGTTCGAAACCATGTTCGGCCCGACCAGAGAAGACGAATAGGAGCGCGAGCAGCAGCGCTGGTGGGCGCAGCCGCGGTCGCTTTCGCGACGTTGGCAGGGGGTGCGCCGGCCTCGGCTGCCCCGTCTAGCGACCCCTGTGAGTTCGCCGTGTTCATCGGTGTTAGGGGTACTGGAGCGCAAGGAGGATCGGGGCCAACGCACGGCGGGCGGGTCTGGACCTCCGGTGGCATGGGTGATCAGATCGCCCCATTGGCAAGCAAGGTCAGTACTGAGGCATACCCGACGTACTTCGAGGCGCTGAACTATCCGGCGACGGCCCCCGACTACTTGCAGAGCGTTGCGAGTGGGTCGACTGCTCTCATCAATGAACTCAACTACCTGTCGACGCTCTGTGGAGGGTACGGACCAGCCGTGATCATCGCCGGGCACTCGCAGGGGGCTAACGTCATTTCAGATGCTCTCGGCAATGGACAGTGGCCGCAAGGCCCCACTCTCACCGCGCAAGCACAAAAGATGATCTCCGCCGTGGTCTTCTATGGCGATCCGCAGTACTGGCCTACGGACGCCTGGAACGCACCCTATTCGCCGGGGGGCTATGGGGCCCTGCAGAGGAACACGCTGGTCGCGGCTGATCTGGGAACATACCGAGTGTGGGGATGGACGCAGGGAAGCACCAACCCGAACCCAACCTGGGTGCCAAAGATCCGCTCGTACTGCGCCACGGGGGACTTCTTCTGTCAGAACAACCCTGGCGACGGCAATTTCGCGATCCACAACTCCTATGGAAAGACGACCACGACGATCGCCGCGAACTGGATTCGCTACATGATTTCGGACTTCAACTAAGATGTCCGCCGTGGCCGAGATTAGCTATCGGAACCCAAACGCCCGTGCGCGCGGCGTCGCCGTTCTTCTGTTGCAGGCCGTTGTCTCCGCTGGCGTCGGGTACTGGGTGTTCATGCAGACGTTCCGTATCGCGGGTTGTGGCTCTGCTTGCAATTTCGCACTCGCGGAAGCGGCGTGGCACACGCAGATCTGGGTGAGTGTCGCCGCGTTCATCGCATCGCTCGTGGCGATCCTGTGGAGCTGGCACAAGGGGCGTGAGAGTTGGTGGATGGTAGCCATCGGAATCGCGCTGATCCTCGCGACGGGAGTCGTATCGACAATCGCGATCGTCGCGGCCACCGAACTCTGAGTCCTCGGGCTTCAAGAAGACCCCTTGGCGCTTCGTACGCCAAGGGGTCTTCAAAGACAATGATCGCTAGGTGACGTCTGTGCCCGTATCGCGCCCAGACACGACGAAACACCCGCACGTGGTGCGGGTGTTTCGGAGTAGATCGGGCGGTCAGGCCTTCTCTAGCTCGTCCTCGTCTTCGTCTTCATACTCATCGGCCCACTTGTCGACGTAGGCGTCTTCGTCGGTCGGGTGAGCCAGCTCGCGCTCGAGCGCGGAGTAGTTCACCGACGGACTGTACGCCTTGAGTTCGCGGGCGATCTTGGTGTGTTTCGCCTTCTGACGGCCACGGCCCATGCGCGAGACCCCCTCACGAGTTAAGCTGCGGGCGGTGAGGCCCGAGGCATTCACGACACCGGCGAGAAGCCGGTAAGAGTAGCATTCAGAATAGCACGCGGGAAAGACGCTCTGGCCGAGGCCAGACTGGTGAAGGGAACGATCTTCATGACCGACAACACCTCCACTCCGTCCGATGAGGCCGCACAGAACGCGGCGCTGCAGAAAGCCGTCATCGTCGGCATGCAGCTGGACCAGGACCCGCATGTGATCCGCGAAGCGGTTCGGTATGCGCGACTGTTCGGTGTGCCGCTGGTCGTGGCGCACGTGGACGTCACTCGATTCGTCACCTATGAGGACCCGGACGGCTACGTGCACTCGGCACCGATCGACATCAACTTCGACGCGGGCGCCGCGGAGTTCGAAGCGGTCGAGGCCGCTGCCGCGAAGCTGCTGGCGGGGACGGATGTCACGTGGACGGCGCGTCAGCTCGTCGGTGACCCGGCGTTGGCGATCAAGCAGCTCGCCAACAAGCTCGATGCGCAGCTCATCGTCGTCGGCACCCGCAAGCGCGGTATCGGCGAGTCGATCCGCGAGTTCTTCACGGGCTCGGTCGCGGCGCGGCTCGCGCACCGGCAGCACCGCTCCATCCTGGTCGTCCCGCTCGGCGAGTCGGTGCCGGACGAGCAGAGGGAGATCTGGCCGGAGTCCTAGAGGACGCGGCACAGCAGAGGGCCCCG
>NZ_JBLVOH010000076.1:0-9916 GCF_053543675.1 Microbacterium umsixpiens | reverse complement strand
CCCTCTGCATGTTCAGGATCCGGAGCTGCTCAGCGAGACCGTGACTCCGCGGGCCGCGTTGTCGAGGGCATCCTCCAGCTCGGTGACGACCGACGGAGACAGCGTGCCACCCTTCGCGAGGTGCGTGCGCAGGTCGGTGCGGACCCGTGCACGGAAGGCATTGATGACGGCATCCGCCCGGTGCATCTCTTCTCGGCTGACGAGCCGGGAGTCGTCGGTCGCCGTGCGGGGGCGGCTCTTGGCCGCCGTGCGCTCGCCCTTCTCGGCGGCGGCGAGATCGGCGCGGAGGCTCTTCATCGCGTCCTGGACGCTCTGGCGCACCTCGCTCGCGATCAGCCGCACCGAATCGGTGAGTCCTGCCTCGATGCCGGCGAGGTCGCCCTCGCGCGACGCGAGTTCGGCCCGCCCGGCCTCGGTGATCGCGTAGATCGTGGTGCGGCCGTCGACGGTCTTCGTGACCAGTCCCTCCTCCTCGAGCTTCGCGAGGCGGGGATAGATGGTGCCGGCGCTGGGCGTGTACGTGCCGCCGGTGCGGTCGGTCAGCGACTGGATGATGCCGTAGCCGTGCTGTGGCGCCTCGGCGAGGAGCGACAGCAGATACAGGCGCAGGTCGCCGTGGGAGAAGACGGCGGGGCTCATGCTTCCCACTCCTCGTCTTCCGTGATCGAGGCCGGCGTGCGGCGGAGGACGGTGACGCCGCCGGAGACGGAGTTCGCGCGCAGGTCGACGAATCGTCCCGAGAGCTCGCCCTTCGTGCCCGTGTAGTTGCTGGGGCCGGTCGAGCTGCGCTCGACGCCGTCGATCAGCAGCCGTCCGCTCAGTGTGCGGACGACGTAGTTCGCGGCCAGCGACTCGTCGAGGCGCACGGTGGTGCCGCCCGAGACGGAGTTGATGTTGATGGTGTTCACGTCTCCCGCGGCATCCACGAGCGTCGAACCCGAGACGATGTCGACGGTCGCCTTGCGGATCGCACCCGTGACGGCCACGTCGCCCGAGACGCTGTTCGCGCTGATCGAGCCGGTGAGGCCGCGCACCTGCACGTCGCCCGAGACCGAGTTGACGGTGAGGTCGCCGATCAGGGTGTCGACGATGATGTCGCCCGAGACGGTGTTGAGGCGGGCGTCGTTGCGGAGGCCCGAGACGAGGGCGCCGGCGCTGACGACGCCGAGGTTCAGGGCGATCGCGCGGGGGACCGCGACGCTCACCTCGGCACGGGGGCCGCCGGAGCCGAAGTTGCGGAACACCTCGAGGAAGTTGTCCCAGCCCAGTTGCGGGTGGTCGATCTCGACCTCGCCGTCGTGGGACTCGATGCGGAGGTCCTTGGTGGTGACGCCGTGCACCTCGATGCGGATGCCCGGTTCGTCGTGGGCGATGATGTCCACCTGTCCGCCGACGAGGCCCACCTTGAGGCGGGTGACGGACTCGATGTCGATGACGCGTTCCTCGCCCGGGGCGATGAGCCACTTCTCGGTCATGTGCTTCTCCTGTGTGTAGGGTCACGATATATCGTGTGTGGCCAGCGTAACACGATATATCTCGATTGTGTCAACCTCTCCGTGCGAAGTTCGGATGCAACCTCGTGCGGGAGGGGGTCGGTCGCCGCGGCGGCCGCGCGTCCGTGCAGGCGCCGTGGAGTCGACCGGTAGTCTTCGACGGAAGGACTTCGAGGGGAGAAGATGTGGCCGGGCGATCGACGAAGCAGCCCATCGCCGACCGAATGTACGAGGTGCTGCTGCATCAGTTCATGTCGGGAGAGCGGGCGGCGGGGCAGAGCCTGAACATCGGCGCCCTGTCGCGCGAACTGGACGTCAGCCAGACCCCCCTGCGTGAGGCGCTCGCGCGCCTGGAGCACACCGGGCTCGTCCAGCGCGAGGCGTTGCGCGGCTACCAGGTGGCCCCGGTCATGACGCGCGAAGAGGTCGAGCAGTTGGGGGAGGCCCGCGTTCTGCTGGAGCCCCGTCTCGCGTACGAGGCCGCTCTGCGCACGACGCCCGAGTTCCTGGAGGGGCTGCGTGAGGCGGTCGAGGATTTCCGCCGCTCGGCCGAGGTCGCGGACACCGAGACCGAGGGCTTCGACCTGTACTGGCGCAGCGACGCCCGCTTCCACATGATGATCGCGGCGCAGTCCGGCAACGCCTTCCTTGAGCTGTCGTACGCCGCACTCGGTGGGCAGATCCAGCGGTTCCGACTGTTCTCGAAGTTCGGACGCACGGGGGCCGTCAGTGCGGCGCCGGAACACGATGCGGTCTACGAGGCGATCAAGGCCGGCGACGCGGACGGCGCGGCCGAGGCGATGCGCCACCACATCGTGGGAGCGACCGAGAGGCTTCTCGAGGGCTGATCGGCCTGTCAGTTCCCCCTTTCCTGCGCTATACTATTTTTTGTGATGGCGCAGAACGAGGGACCCATGTCGACGCCGACGACCGGATCAGCGGGATCGTCGGGCTACGTCGCGCGTCCACTCGTGGAGGGCTTCCCCGGGAAATCGAGCTCGCACGGGGCCTTCGGCTGGAGCAGTCTGTGGCTCCTCGACGACGGCGTGCGTCGGGTGCTCATCGACGCCGGCCAGCCCGCGTACATCCCCCTCATCCACGCGGGCCTCGAGCGTCTCGGATTGACGACGGACGATGTGACCGACGTGCTGCTGACCCACATGCACTGGGATCACGTCTCGAACTTCCCCATGTTCGCCCACGCGACCACCTGGGTCGGTGAGAAGGAGCTGCGCTGGGCGGCGGATCAGCCCGCCGGTACGCCGTTCATCCCCGACCTGCACGTGCAGGAGCTCCTCCGTCGCACCGACCGTGTCGAGCCCATGGCCGCAGGGCAGGAGGTGCTTCCGGGCATCCACGCGATCGACAGCGCCGGGCACACCCCGCACCACCTCGCGTTCTACCTCGACCGTGCCGAGGAGAAGCGCGTGTTCGCGGGCGACGCGGTGAAGAACGTGTACGAGCTCGCCTCGGGGCGGGTCGATTCCACGCTGGACGCCGAGGCCAGTGCCGCGACTATCGACGCGATGCGCTCGCTGCTGACCGACACCGGGGCCGCGCTCGTTCCCGGACACGATGTGGAGCTGCGCTGGGACGGACGCACCGCCCGTCGTCGGCGCCCGCAGCGGGCGGAGATCGGGTTCTTCTCCGGCGCCTCGACGGGCGAAGAGGACCGCAGCATCGGCTGAGCGCCGGTGTCGAAGGAGAGGATGACGATGACGACAGTGCTGTACACCGGCGGGACCGGACGGATGGGCCGGGTGATCCGCGAAGGACTCGCCTCCCGCTACGACCGCGTCGTGCTGTTCGCGCGCTCCGACGCCGACGAGCCTCTGTTCCCCGGGGAGCAGGTCGTGATCGGCGACCTCGGCGACCTCGATGCCCTCACCGCGGCTGCGGAAGGTGTCGACGTCATCGTGCACCTCGGCGGCATCGCCGATGAGGCCCCGTATGACAGCATCCGCACGGTCAACATCGACGGGACCTACCACGTCTACGAAGCCGCGCGGCGAGCAGGTGTGCGTCGCGTCGTCTACGCCAGCTCGAACCACGTCGTCGGCTTCCACCCCGCGAGCGAGGTCCTGGACGAGAGCGCGCCGCTGCGCCCGGACACCTTCTACGGGGTGTCGAAGGCGTTCGGCGAAGCCCTCGCCAGCCTGTACCACGACAAGTGGGGCGTCGAGTCGGTGCTCGTGCGCATCGGCACCTTCCGCCCGGCGCCCGAGGACAGGCGCCAGCTCGGCCTCTGGCTCAGCTGGCGCGACGGCATCGAACTCTTCCGCTGCGCGATCGAGAGCGCTCCCGTGGGCTGCCAGGTCGTCTACGGCTGCTCGGCCAACACCGAACGCTGGTGGAACGGCGACGCGGGCTGGGCGGCCATCGGCTACGTGCCCCGCGACGACGCGGCCGACCACACCGACGCGGTGGACTTCAGCGCCCCCGCACCCACCTTGCACGGCGGCGCATTCGCCGCCCCCGACTACGAAGGAGGGATCTGGTGACGAAGACCGATTCCCACGACGTGCTGATCACCACCGCATTCCTCGAGCCCGGCGACGAGGTCGATCGGATGCTGCGCGAGGCCGGCCTCACGACGCGGCACGAACCCGAGCTGGCACTGCTGGATGCCGACGACCGGGCCGGCGCGCTTGCCGGAGCCCGCGCCATCATCGCCGGCACGCGGCCGCTGGGTGAGGAGGAGTTCGCGCTCGCCCCCGCACTGCAGATCGTCGTACGCACCGGCGTCGGGTACGACAGCGTCGATGTAAACGCCGCGACCGCGCGCCAGGTGCCCGTGTGCGTCACCCCCGGCGCGAACCGACAGGCCGTGGCCGAGCACGTCTTCGCCCTGGCGCTGGCCTGCGCTCGCCGCATCCCCGAGAACGTGAGCAACCTGGCCGCGGGCACGTGGCAGCAGCTCACCGGGCGGGAGCTGCAGGGGTCGACCCTCGGGATCCTCGGGCTGGGCTCGATCGGCAAGGCTGTCGCGACGATCGCCGCGGGGTTCGGAATGCACATCGTCGCGTACGACCCCTACTTCGACGAGGACTTCGCCGCGGCCCACGGCATCCGTCGTCTCGATCTGGACGACCTGCTGCGCGAGGCCGACTTCGTGACGCTGCACCTCTTCCTCGACGAATCCACGCGGAATCTCATCGACGCCTCCCGGTTGGCGCTGATGAAGAGCGATGCGGTGCTCATCAACACCGCCCGCGGCGGGATCGTCGATGAGGACGCGCTGGTGGACGCCGTGCGAGAGGGGCGCCTCGGCGCCGCCGCGCTCGACGTCTTCGCGGACGAGCCCTTGAGCGCATCGAGCCCGCTCCTGCGCACCCCCGGCATCCTCGCCACGACGCACGTCGCCGGCGCGACCCGCGAGGCACGCGGCGAATCCGGCCGGATGGCGGCCCGCAACGTGATCGCCGCGCTCCGCGGCGCTGTTCCGGAATACGTGGTCAACCCCGACTACGACGCGGTGTCGGCATGATCGTCGAGACCACGTCGGGGCCGGTACGCCTCGCGGCCAACCTGAAGTGGATGTTCACCGAGGTGCCGTTCGTCGAGCGGTTCGACGCCGCGGCCGAGGCCGGGTTCACGGCGGTGGAGTTCGCGTCGCCTTACGACCTCGCGCCGGCCGAGGTGCGGCGTCTGCTGGACGATGCGGGCCTGACGCAGATCCTCATCAACACCCCCGCCGGTGCAGCGGGCTCGCCCACCGCCTCGGGCGCGGCGTACGTGCCCGGAGCGGAGCAGGAGTTCCGCGACGGCGTGCTGCGTGCGCTGGAGTACGCGGACGTCCTGGGCGCCGGCGTCGTGCACGCGATGGCCGGCATCAAGCCGGCGGATGCCGACGCGGACGCCGCGTTCGCGACGTACGTGTCGAACATCTCCTGGGCCGCCGAGCAGGCGCGCGGGACGGGTGTGCGCCTGGCGCTGGAGGCGATCAACAAGCGCGATCAGCCCGGCTACGGCCTGGCCTCGATGGAGACCGCGGCGACGGTCGCGCAGGAGGTCGACCCCGAGGTCGTCGGCGTCCTGTTCGACGTCTATCACGCGCAGGTCGACCGCGGGAACCTCATCGAACGGTTCGAGCAGCTGCGTCCCGTGGTCGCGCACGTGCAGATCGCCGACAACCCCGGCCGCGGCGAACCCGGCACGGGCGAGATCGCCTACGAGCGCGTGCTCGCCCGGATCGCCCAGAGCGGCTATCCCGGGTGGATCGGCTGCGAGTACGCCCCCGTCGCGGGCACCCGTGACGGGCTCTCCTGGATCGAGAGGACCATCCGATGACCGACCCGAAGATCGCGCTCATCAGCGCCACCCCGCTGGCGATCGCCCCGGCCGCGACGGCCATCGCCGCTGCCCTTCCCACGGCGACCGTGTGGAACCTGCTCGACGACCGTCTGCTCGCCGACGCGCATGTCGAGGGCGGCATCACCGCGCCGCTGGCCGCGCGCATGGACAGCCTCATCGAGCTCGCTCTGGCGGGCGGAGCGGATGGCGTGCTGCTCACCTGCTCGCAGTTCGGGATCCGCGCCGACCGGCGTGATCGCGAGGCCGACGGCGTCACCGTGCTGTCGGCAGACGGCCCGCTGTTCGCCGAGGCCGTCGCGGCCGCCCCCGCGCGGGTGCTGCTGGTCGCGTCGCTCGAGTCGTCCGCGAGCGACAGCACGGCACGGCTGACGGAAGCCTTCGTCGCGAGCGGATCGTCGGCGCAGGTGCACCCGCTCGTGGTCCCCGCGGCGGCTGTGCCGCTGGCTGCGCCGGACCTGATCGACGCCCTCGCCACCGCGATCGCCGATGTCGACGAGCCCTACGACCTGATCGTGCTCGCCCAGTACTCGCTCGCCGCCGCCGCTGCGCCTCTTGCGGACCGCTTCGGCGTCACGGTGCTGGACGGCCCCGCCGCTGCTGCTCGACGGCTGACCGCGGCACTCCAGGAGGGTCCTCGATGATCGGCGTCATCGCCGACGACGTGACCGGGGCCACGGATGTCGCCGCGGCGCTGCGGCGCGCGGGTCTGCGCACCCTTCTCGCGCTCGGCACGGACATCGACGGCACCGCGGTCTCGGCCGACGCCATCGTCATCGGCCTGAAGACGCGCTCCCTCCCCGCCGCAGAGGCCGTCGCGCAGAGCCTCGCCGCGCTCACGGTGCTGCGACAGCGCGGAGCCGACCGCATCTACGTCAAGTACTGCTCGACCTTCGACTCCACCGCCGAGGGGAACATCGGGCCGGTCACCGAGGCGGTCGCCCGCGAGCTCGGTGTCGACCTGGTCGTGACGACTCCTGCCGCGCCGCTGCACGGGCGCACCGTGTACCGCGGGCACCTCTTCGTCGGCGACATGCTGCTCGCGGAGACCCACATGCGCGATCACCCCGTGACGCCCATGCGCGACTCGTCGGTGCTGCGGCTGCTCGCGGCGCAGAGCGCGGAACCGGTCGCGGCGCTGCCTCTGGATGTGGTGCAGCAGGGCGCCGAGGCGGTGCGCGAGGCACTGCGCCGGGCCCGCGCGGAGGGCACCCTCCAGGTGGTGGCGGATGCCGTCACCGATGCCGACCTCGCCGCCCTCGCGGAGGCCGTCGACCGCGACGCGCTCGTCGCCGGATCCGCCGGACTCGTCGGAGCGATCGCGCTGCGGGAGACGGCGAGCGGCACCGCAGCCCCGGTGCCGCCTCCGGGGCGCACCGCCATCATCGCGGGCAGCTGCTCGCGGCGCACCCTCGAGCAGATCGACCGCTTCGTCTCCTCCGGAAGCCCCGCCTTCCGCATCGCGGCCGAACCCGGCGACACCGCCGAGCAGCTCGCCGCACGCGCGGTGGAGTGGTGGGACCGCCAGCCCGACGATGCCGCCGCTCTCCTCTACTCCTCCAGTCCCGCCTCGGAGCGTCGCGACGACGTGCCGGGTGCCGGCGAACTGTATGAGCGGACGGCGGGTCTCATCGCAGCCCAGCTGTCGGATCGCGGGGTGAAGCGCATGCTCATCGCCGGTGGCGAGACCTCGGGTGAGGTCATCCGCGCGCTCGGCACCACCGTCGCGGTCGTGGGGGAGGAGGTCGCGCCGGGTGCGCCGTGGATCCACGACGAGCGGCGCGACGTGCACCTGATCCTCAAGTCCGGGAACTTCGGTGACGAGGAGCTGTTCGTGGATGTCGCTCGGCAGGGGGTCGCCGCATGAGCACCGCCGCCCGCCGCGCGATCGAACGCGTCGCGCACTCCATCCATCGCCGCGGTCTCACCCACGGCCGCACCGGCAACCTCGCGGTGCGGGACGGCGATCGCGTCCTGCTCACCCCGACGGGTGTCAGCCTCGCCGACATCGAGGCGGACCAGCTGTCGGTGGTCGCTCTCGACGGCACGCACCTCGAGGGTCCGAAGCCGACGAAGGAGGCGTTCCTGCACGTCGCGATGCTGCGGGTGCGTCCCGACCTGAACGCGGTCGTGCATACCCACTCGGTCTACGCGGCCGCCGTGTCGTGCCTGGCCGACATCGACGCGGATGCTCCGATCCCGCCCCTCACCGCGTACTACGGCATGCGCGTGGGAGCGCTGCGGATGCTTCCCTACTTCGCCCCGGGCGACCCTGCCGCGACCGCCGCCGTGGAAGAGGCGGCGCGCGTCACTCACGCTCTGCTGCTGCGCAATCACGGTCCCGTCGTCGCCGGTGCCGATCTGGATTCGGCGGTCGACGCCCTGGAAGAGCTCGAGCACACCGCGCAGCTGTTCTTCGTCACCCGCGGTCTGGCCACAGCCCCGCTCACCCCTGCGCAGCTGCACGCGTTCGCGGCGCCCTCTGAAAGGTCTCCCTCATGATCACCCTGTACAGCGGCCTCGTCGTCAAGAAGCCCCTCGTCGAGCAGATCATCCCGGCGTTCGAGAGCGCCACAGGTGTCCGCGTCGACGCGAAGTTCGAGCCCACGACCGTGCTCCTCGAGCGCATCGCCGCGGGGGAGCGCCCCGACCTGGTGCTCGGGGTCTCGTCGTCGGTGACCGACCTCGCCGAACAGGGGCTGGTGGACCCGGCCCAGGTCGCCGAGATCGCGGTCTCGTCCGTGGGCTTCGCGCGGCTCGAGGGGGCGCCCGTGCCGGCCGATGACTCGGCGGCGGCCTTCCTCGACTATCTGCTCGCCGCCCGTGCCGTCGCGTACACGCTGAGCGGGGCGAGCGGAGTGCACTTCATGAAGGTGCTCCGGGAGCGCGGTCTTCTCGAGCGCATCGACGAGCGTGCCGTTCGCTGCGAGTCGGGTCTCACCGTGGAAGCGCTGCTCGACGGGCGGGCGGATGTCGCGGTCCAGCAGGTCAGCGAGCTGCGTTCCGTCGTCGGCCCGCAGATCGTCGAACCGATCCCGCACGAACTGCAGTCCTATGGACGGTTCGCGATCGGCGCGCGCCCCGGCGCCGGGGATGACGCTGCGCGCTTCGTCACCCTCCTGACCGAGAAGTCGACGCAGGACGCGTTCGCCGCGTTCGGGCTGTCGCGTCCCTGACCCCCTACCTGGAGAGCATTCATGAGAAGAGTCATCGTCGACACCGACACCGGCGTGGATGACGCGCTGGCGCTGATGCTGCTGGCCGCCGATCCCGAGGTCGAGATCCTGGCGGTGGTCAGCGTCTTCGGGAACACCACCGGCGAGCGCGCCGCCGACAACGCCCGCTACGTGCTGGACACCTGCGGACGCACGGATGTGCCCGTGTACCGCGGCGCGGACGTGCCGCTCATCCAGGAGCTGCGGATGAACCCCGGCATCCACGGCGAGGACGGCTTCGGCAACACCGGGCTTCGTCCGGAGCAGTCCGTGGATCCCGAGCCGGTCGGCGTCGACGTCGTGCTCGACCTGGTCGATCGGCATGAGGGCGAGATCGACTACGTCGCACTCGGCCCGCAGACCAACCTCGCCGCCGCTCTCGAGAAGCGGCCCGACCTACTGCAGCGACTCCGCTCGACCACCATCGTGGGGACGCTCGGGCCGGCGCTGTACCACGACACCGCGCCGTGGGAGGATCGCCGGTTCCGGGTCTCGCGCGACCCCAACGTCTCGTTCGACATCGACGCGGCGCGCATCGTGGCAGCCCACGAGGGCGACGTCACCTGGTGCGGGCCGTACGTCACCCGTCAGGCCCTGGTGCCCGAGGACTTCTTCCTCGACATCGCCTCGTCGACCGGCTTCGCCCCCGCGCAGCTGATCACGGCGATCAGCCGCGACTATGCCGGCTTCTACTCGCGCTCGTACCCGCAGCCGGAAGGACGCCGGGTCATGGGCATCAACGACAGCATGGCGGTGGCGAGCCTGCTCTACCCCGACTTGGTGACCGGTGCGGTCATGCGTCCGCTCGAGACGTTCCTCGACCAGGAGACCGGCGACCGCTACCTCGCCGGGGTGCACCCGGTGAAGGACGAGACGCGGCCGATCCATCGGGTCGTC
>NZ_JBLVOH010000075.1:29002-32253 GCF_053543675.1 Microbacterium umsixpiens | reverse complement strand
ATCATCGTGGGCACCGGCACCGTGCTCGCCGACGACCCGGCGCTCACCGCCCGCGACGGCGACGATCTGCTGCCGCACCAGCCCGTCCCGGTCGTCATCGGTTCGCGCCCGACGCCGACGGACGCCGCCGTGCACCGGCATCCGCACTCCCCGCTCTTCTACGACACCCGTGATCTGCGCACGGTGACCGCCGATCTGCACGCGCGCGGCATCCAGAGCGTCTTCGTCGAGGGCGGGCCGACCCTGGCCAGCGCCTTCATCGAGGCGGGCCTGGCCGACCGGGTACTCGCGTACATCGCGCCGGTGCTGCTCGGCGGCGACAAGCTCGCTCTCGGCGACATCGGCGTGGCGTCGATCGACCATGCGCGCCGCCTCACGATCGACGAGTGGGTCCCGCTCGGACGCGACCTGCTCGCCGTCGCACGCCCCGCAGCACCGACAGACCCTCAGAACGAAGGAGCCGCCTGATGTTCACCGGAATCATCGAGGAGATGGGCGAGATCACCGCGATCGCGCCCGCGGGAGACGGCTGGCGCCTGACCGTGCGGGCCCCGCGCGCCGCAGCGGATGCCGTGCACGGCGAGTCCATCGCCGTCTCGGGCGTGTGCCTCACGGTCGTCGGCTCGACTGCCGACACCTTCGACACCGACGTGATGAAGCAGACGCTCGACGTCGCCGCGATCGGATCGGCGACGGTCGGCACCCGCGTCAACATCGAGAAGGCCATGCCGGTCGGTGCACGACTGGGCGGACACATCGTGCAGGGTCATGTCGACGGAGTCGGCGACGTGCTCGAGGTGCGACCCGGTGCCCAGTGGAGCGTCCTGCGCATCAGCCTGCCGTCCGACCTCGCCCCGCTCGTGGTCGACAAGGGATCCATCTCCGTCGACGGAACATCACTGACCGTGAGCGCCGTCAGCGAGCCCGCCGACCCCTCCCCCTGGTTCGAGGTCTCGCTCATCCCGGAGACCCTCGCCGCGACGACCCTCGGCAGCCGTGCCGTAGGAGACCGCGTGAACCTCGAGACCGACATCCTCGCCCGCCACGTCGAGCGCCTGCTCGCGTTCCGCGCCGCACCGGAAGGAGGCTCGCGATGAGCCTTTCCACGATCGCCGAGGCCCTGGAGGCGCTGCGCGCCGGGCGCCCCGTGCTCGTCGCCGACGACGAGAACCGCGAGAACGAAGGCGACGTGATCCTGTCGGCCGAGCTCGCCACGCCCGAGTGGGTGGCCTGGACGGTGCGCTGGTCGTCCGGCTTCATCTGCGCCCCGATGCCGACCGACCTCGCCGACCACCTGAACCTGCCGCCGATGGTGGCCGCCAGCGAAGACGCTCGCTCGACGGCGTACACCGTGAGTGTGGACGCGGCCGAGGGCGTGACCACCGGCATCAGCGCCCACGACCGCGCGCACACGCTGAACGTGCTGGCGAACCCGGGTTCGACGGCGACGAGCATCATCCGTCCGGGCCATGTCCTGCCGCTGCGCGCCGTCGACGGTGGCGTGCGCGAGCGCAGTGGTCACACCGAAGCCGCCGTCGAGCTGATGAAACTCGCGGGCCTGCGTCCGGTCGGCGCGATCGCCGAGGTGGTCGCGGAAGACGGCAGCATGATGCGCCTGCCCGGCCTGATCGAACTGGGTGCTCGCGACGGTGTGCCGGTCATCACGATCGAGCAGCTCATCGCGCACCTCAACGAGATCGACCCCGAAGGCGCCACGCCCTCGGCGCATCGCGGGCGCCGAGTGAGCCTGCGTGCCGACGCCACGGTGCCGACGACCCACGGGACCTTCCGGTTCCTCGCCTACAAGGACCGCGTCACTGGGACCGACCACATCGCCGTCGTCTCAGGAGAACTCGGCGAGACGGCTCTCGTCCGCGTGCACTCGGAGTGCCTGACCGGCGAGGCATTCGGCTCGCTGAAGTGCGAGTGCGGCCCGCAGCTGGATTCGGCGCTCGATGCGATCGAGAAGCAGGGCGGCGTCGTCATCTACATGCGCGGTCACGAGGGACGCGGCATCGGCCTCATCAACAAGCTGCGGGCATACAGCCTGCAGGAGGAGGGCCTCGACACGGTCGACGCGAACCTCGCCCTCGGCCTGCCCGCCGACGCGCGCGACTATGCCGCAGCAGCGGGCATCCTCGCCGATCTCGGCGTATCGAAGGTGCGGCTGCTGACGAACAACACCGACAAGGTGGAGCAGCTGCGCGAACTGGGACTCGACGTCATCGAACAGGTCCCCCTGATCGTGGGCGTCGGACCGAACAACCACCAGTACCTGGAGACCAAGCGTGACCGGATGGGTCACATCATCGGCGAAGCGGAACTCGCAGAGGCGCTCGCCCACGGGAAGGACGAGAAATGAGCGGCGCAGGAGCACCCGAGACGGGCGACATCGATGGACGCGGTCTGAACGTCGTGATCGTCGCCGGCACCTGGCATGAGACGATCTCGAACGGCCTGATCGCCGGCGCGGAACGCGTGCTGAACGAGGCCCAGGCCACACACCGCCTCGTGCGGGTGCCCGGCTCGTTCGAGCTCGCCCTGGCCGCGCAGGCCGCCTTCGCCGGCGGCGCCGACGCAGTCGTCGCACTCGGCGTCATCATCCGCGGCGGCACTCCGCACTTCGAGTACGTGTCGGCGGCGACCACCGACGGCCTCACCCGCGTCGCGCTCGACGCCGGCAAGCCGGTCGGGTTCGGCGTGCTGACCCTCGACGACGAGCAGCAGGGGCTCGACCGCGCGGGCCTGGAAGGCTCCAAGGAGGACAAGGGCGCCGAGGCGGCGGACGCGGCACTGCGCACCGCCCTCGTCGTCCGGGAACTGCGCGGCTGAGGCGGGCCCCACCGCGCAGGTCAGCCTGGCCTTGCTAGCGCAGACCGCCCCGCACCTCCTACGGTGAGGGCATGGAGACTCTGCGCCACATCGTGCTGTTCGTCCACCTCATCGGCTTCGCCGTGCTCTTCGGAGCGTGGGCGGTTCAGGCGTTCGGCGGCAAGCGCGAGTTCACGCGTCTGATGAACATCGGTATGGCGATCGCCGCGGTCGCCGGGCTCGCCCTCGCCGCCCCCTGGGGAATCTCGTATGAGCTCAACTACGTCAAGATCGGCGTCAAGCTCGTGATCCTGCTCGTCATCGGTGCGCTGCTCGGAATCGGCCTGGGCCGTCAGCGCCGCGGAGCAGCCATCCCGCCGGCGGTGTTCTGGCTCGTCGGCATCCTCACCGCTGCCAACGCCGCCATCGCCGCGATCTGG
>NZ_JBLVOH010000075.1:24592-28982 GCF_053543675.1 Microbacterium umsixpiens | reverse complement strand
CGCGGCGGCGCCGTGCTCTCCCGCACGACCAGCTCGGTGCTCACAAGCGGCGTCTGCTGACGCCCGCTGCCGTCGAGCTCGGCGAGCAACGCATCCACCGCGAGGGCCCCGACCCGCTCCGGATGCTGCTGCACCGTGGTCAGTGGCGGCCACAGCTGCGCGGCATCGGGCAATCCGTCGAAGCCGACGAGGCTCACATCGCCCGGCACCTCGCATCCGGCCTCCCGGAACGCGCGGAGCACGCCGATCGCCATCTGGTCATTCGCGACGAACACCGCGGTGACGCCGTCCATCTCGCGGAGCCGGAGACCCGCCTCGTACCCCGACGCGGCGGACCAATCGCCCTGGAGCGGCTCGGGCACGGGTCGCCCGTGCTTCTCGAGGGTCTCCC
The DNA here is from genome assembly GCF_053543675.1 of Microbacterium umsixpiens. Lineage (NCBI taxonomy): Bacteria > Bacillati > Actinomycetota > Actinomycetes > Micrococcales > Microbacteriaceae > Microbacterium > Microbacterium umsixpiens. Next base: position 28,591 of record NZ_JBLVOH010000075.1, on the reverse strand, counting down.
GCCAGGCATCGCGACGCCGTTCCGCGGAGTACGAGCGCGCGGGACCCGTGACGTGCCACACCGTGTCGTGTCCGAGTTCGAGCAGATGCTCGGTCGCCAGTCGCGCACCCTGCGCCTGGTCGGTGTCGACGAACGGCAGCGTCTCGCCGCGGTTGGAGTCGACGAACACCACGGGCAGGGCATCGGGGATCTCGATATCGGCCTCGTCGAGCTGGTGTGCCTCGATCACGATGATGATCCCGTCGACCGCGTGCTCCTCCAGGCGCCGGAACGCACCGGCCACGGTCTCGCCGGCACTCGACTCCACGGGGATGAGGGTGAGCGCGTAGCCGAGCTGGGCGGCGCGCACCGCGATCGCGTCGAGGGTGCGCTGGTTGCCGTAGGAGCTGAACGAGAACATCACGACGCCGATCGTGCGGAATCGCCCTGACCGCAACGCGCGGGCTGCACTGTTGGGGCGGTAGCCGAGGCTCTGCATCGCGGCTTCGACGCGCTCGCGAGTGGCGGCACCGACGTATCCCCTGGCGTTCACGACGCGGGAGACCGTCTGTCCGGAGACGCCGGCCTCGCGGGCGACGTCTTCCATCGAAGGCTCACGACGACGTGCCGACGTCTCTGTCGGATGCTCTGGGGTCACGATCACCCATCCCCTCATATGTTGACGTTGACACACTAGCAGCGCATCGCATATGTTGACGTTGACACACGGCGCACGGTGCGCCGGAACCGTAAGAAGGAATCGTCGATGACGACTGAAACCCCCGCAGCCCTGGGCGCCCCCGGCCTCCGGCGCCGCGACAAGCGCGACTGGAAGGGCTGGGCCTTCGTCGGCCCGTTCATGGTCGTCTTCGCCCTGGTGTTCCTGACACCGCTCGCCTACGCGCTGTACCTGAGCTTCTTCCAGGAGAAGCTCATCGGTGGCAACGCCTTCGTCGGCCTGGACAACTACGTCCGCGCGCTCACCGACCCGCAGTTCTGGGAGGCGTTCGGCCGCGTGCTGATCTTCCTCGTCGTGCAGGTGCCGATCATGCTGGTCCTCGCCCTCGGCGCCGCCCTCGCCATCGACAGCGCACGCCTGCGCGGAGCATCGTTCTTCCGCATCCTGATCTTCCTGCCCTACGCGGTACCCGCCGTCGTGGCGGTGCTGATGTGGGGCTACATCTACGGCGACCAGTTCGGACTCACGAGCAACATCAACGACTTCCTCGGAGTCGATGCGATCACGCCGTTCGCCAAGGAGTGGATGCTGGTCTCGATCGGCAACATCGTCACGTGGGAGTTCGTCGGCTACAACATGCTGATCTTCTACTCGTCACTCAAGACCATCCCGACCGACATGTACGAGGCCGCATCCCTCGACGGAGCGGGGGCATGGCGCACGATCTTCTCGATCAAGATCCCCTCCGTGCGCGGCGCGCTCGTGATCGCGACGATCTTCTCGATCATCGGCAGCTTCCAGCTCTTCAACGAGCCGAACATCCTGCGGCCCCTGGCTCCGAACGTGATCACCACGTTCTTCACGCCGAACATGTACGCCTACAACCTGTCGTTCGCCGGACAGCAGTTCAACTACGCCGCCACGATCGCCATCATCATGGGCATCATCACCGCGGTCATCGCCTACGTCGTGCAGCTGCGCGGCTCGAAGTCGGAGGTGCGCTGACATGGCACTCCCCCTCGCCCGCCCCTCGCGCCGACGTCACGATCCGCTGAACCCGCGCAAGTCCAACACGCTGTTGATCGTCATGATCGTCTACGCGCTGTACACGCTCGTGCCCCTGGTCTGGCTGCTGTTCAGCTCGACGAAGACGCAGGCAGGACTCTTCAGCTCCTTCGGGCTCTGGTTCTCGGACGACTTCGCGTTCTTCGACAACCTCGTCGCCACGTTCTCCTACCGCGACGGCATCTTCCTGCGCTGGCTCGGCAACACGCTCCTGTACGTCGTGGTCGGCGCGGGCGGCGCGACTCTGCTCGCCACACTGGCCGGCTACGGCCTCGCGAAGTTCCGCTTCCCGGGTCGGCGCGCGGTCTTCGCCGTCGTCCTCGGAGCAGTCGCCGTTCCCGGTACGGCACTCGCCGTCCCGACGTTTTTGCTGTTCAGCGAGCTGGGCCTGACCAACACCCCCTGGGCCGTGATCATCCCGTCTCTCATCAGCCCCTTCGGGCTGTACCTGATCTGGGTTTTCGCCTCCGAGTCCGTACCGACCGAGCTGCTGGAGGCCGCGCGCATCGACGGCGCCGGAGAGTTCCGCACGTTCTTCACGATCTCGATGCGCCTGCTCGCGCCGGGCATCGTGACGGTCGCGCTGTTCACGGTCGTGGCGACCTGGAACAACTACTTCCTCCCCCTGATCATGCTGTCGGATCCCGCCTGGTATCCGCTCACGGTCGGTCTGAACCAGTGGAGCGCCCAGGCCATCGGCGCCGGCTCCCAGCCGATCTACAACCTCGTGATCATGGGCTCTCTGCTCACGATCATCCCGATCGTCATCGCCTTCCTGCTGCTGCAGCGCTTCTGGCAGTCAGGTCTCACCGCGGGAAGCGTCAAGCAGTAGCCCCGCACTCCTTCCTCACCCCCCTCGCGATCCGATGCTGGATCGCACCCCCGAAAGGACACAGCAATGAAGCACCTTCCCTCACCGACACGGCGCGCCCTCGCGGTGCTCGCCGCAGGAACCGTGGCAGCACTGGCGCTGGCCGGCTGCAGCACCGGCAGCGACGCCGGCAGCGGCTCCGGCTCCGACGCCGGATCCGGCTCCTTCGACTCCGTCGAGGCCGCGCTCGAGAAGGGCGGCGAGATCACGTACTGGTCGTGGACGCCGTCTGCCGAGGCTCAGGTCGAGGCGTTCCAGAAGGAATACCCGAACGTCAAGGTCAACCTCGTCAACGCCGGCACCAACAACGAGGAGTACACGAAGCTGCAGAACGCGATCAAGGCAGGCTCGGGCGCGCCCGACGTCGTGCAGATCGAGTACTACGCGTTCCCGCAGTTCGCACTGACCGACGCCTTCGCCGACCTGTCGAAGTACGGCTTCGCCGACTTCGAGGACGACTACACCGCATCCACCTGGAACTCGGTCACCGCCGGCGACGCCATCTACGGCCTGCCGCAGGACTCCGGCCCCATGGCACTGTTCTACAACAAGGCCGTGTTCGACGCCGCGGGCGTCGAAGTGCCGACCACCTGGGACGAGTACTACGAGGCGGCGAAGAAGATCCACGCCGCGAACCCCGACGCCTACATCACCAACGACACCGGCGACGCCGGCTTCGCGACCTCCATGATCTGGCAGGCCGGAGGCAAGCCGTTCGAGACCTCGGGCACCGATGTCACGATCGACCTGCAGGACGAAGGGTCGAAGAAGTGGACCGAGAACTGGAACCGCCTCGTCGAGGAGGACCTCGTCGCGCCCTACGGCAGCTGGAGCGACGAGTGGTTCCGCGGCCTCGGTGACGGCAGCCTCGCCACCCTCGTGATCGGCGCCTGGATGCCCGGCAACCTCATCACCGGCGCCCCCGACGGCGCAGGCGACTGGCGCGTCGCGCCGATGCCGACCTACGACGGCACTCCGGCGAGCGCCGAGAACGGCGGTGGCGGTCAGGCCGTCACGACGCAGAGCAAGAACCCGGAGCTCGCGGCCGGCTTCCTGTGGTGGCTGAACAACTCGGAGGAAAGCATCTCGATCTTCCTCGAGTCAGGCGGCTTCCCGTCGACGACCGCCGAGCTCTCCAGCGAAGAGTTCCTCGCCGATGCTCCGGAGTACTTCGGCGGCCAGAAGATCAACGAGGTCCTCGCGGCCGCAGCCGACGACGTGGTCGAGGACTGGAGCTACCTGCCCTACCAGGTGTACGCGAACAGCATCTTCGGCGACACCGTGGGCCAGTCGTACCAGAACGGCACCGACCTGAACGAGGGCCTGACGGCCTGGCAGGACGCGCTGGTCGAGTACGGCAACGCGCAGGGCTTCACCGTCAACAAGTAACACCGTGGCTGAGCCG
>NZ_JBLVOH010000075.1:20636-24572 GCF_053543675.1 Microbacterium umsixpiens | reverse complement strand
GGGCCGGCTCAGCTCCTCGATCGAAAGCACTCCGACACGTGACCACGTTCTCTCTCGGCGACACCGACTTCCTCCGCGACGGTCAGCCGCATCAGGTGATCTCCGGCGCCATCCACTACTTCCGCGTGCACCCGGACCTGTGGCAGGACCGCATCCGCAAGGCACGGCTGATGGGCCTGAACACGATCGAGACGTATGTCGCGTGGAACTCGCACGCCCCGCAGCGCGGCGAGTGGGACACGACCGGGTGGAACGATCTCGGACGCTTCCTCGACCTCGTTCATGCCGAGGGTCTGGATGCGATCGTGCGCCCGGGTCCCTACATCTGCGCCGAGTGGCACAACGGTGGTCTGCCGGTGTGGCTGACCGGGAGCATGGAGAACCTGCGATCGTCGGCTCCCGACTTCCTCGTCGAGGTGAGCGCCTACCTGCGACGCGTGTACGACATCGTCGCGCCGCGCCAGATCGACCGGGGCGGACCCGTCGTGCTCGTGCAGATCGAGAACGAATACGGCGCCTACGGAGCGGACAAGGCCTACCTCGAGGCACTGGTCGCCGTCACGCGGGACGCCGGCATCACGGTGCCTCTCACGACCGTGGATCAACCCGTGGATCAGATGCTGAGCGACGGCAGCCTCCCCGAGCTGCACAAGACCGGCTCCTTCGGATCCCGCAGCGCGGAACGCCTCGCGACTCTGCGCCGGCACCAGCCGACGGGACCCCTGATGTGCTCGGAGTTCTGGGACGGCTGGTTCGACTGGTGGGGCGGAGTGCATCACACGACCGACGTCACCGCTGCCGCAGCCGACCTCGACGCCCTGCTCGCCGCCGGAGCATCGGTCAACATCTACATGTTCCACGGCGGCACGAACTTCGGGCTCACCAACGGCGCGAACGACAAAGGTCGCTACCTGCCGCTCGTGACCTCCTACGACTACGACGCGCCGCTCGACGAGGCCGGCACCCCCACGGAGAAGTTCTTCGCCTTCCGAGAGGTGATCGCGAAGTACGCCCCGGTGCCGGAAGAGGTGCCAGCCTTCGCGAGCGCGGCACCGGCGCTCGAAGTCTCCCTCTCCCCCGTCGGGGCGTGGACGGATGCTGCCGGATCCGGTGCGGTCGCCGCACAGCCGCAGAGCTTCGACGCCCTCGGGCATCTGAGCGCGCTGGTGCGATACGACGTCGACCTCCCGGACGGGAAGGGCGGCCAGTTGCTCATCGACGAGGTGCGCGACCTCGCCTGGGTGAGCGTTGATGGCGTCGCCGTCGGCACGCTCTCCCGCACGCGGCATGACCGTGCGATCCGCATTCCGGCCGGCCGCACCCTCAGCATCCTGGTCGAGGACCAGGGCCGGGTGAACTACGACCACCGTCTCGGCGAGGAGAAGGGTCTGATCGGCGCGGTCACTCTCGACGGCACAGTCGTGACCGGGTGGCGCTCGACACCGCTCGACGTCGCCGCCATCGCCGGCACCATCGCCGCCGCGCTCACCGCGCGCGACGAGGTGCCCGGCAGCCCCCTCGCCTGGACCGCCGAGTTCGATCTGGACACCGCGAGCGACCTCTTTCTCGACACCGCACCGTGGAGCAAGGGATACGCGTTCGTCAACGGCTTCTTCCTCGGCCGCTACTGGCGCAACGGGCCGCAGCGCACGCTCTACGTGCCGGCCCCGGCGACACGCACCGGCGGCAACCGGCTCGTCGTTCTCGAACTCGAGCAGGTCCTGGCACCCGTCGCCCGCTTCGTCGAGGCACCGGCGCTCGGCGTCACGGAGGAGTGACGCGGGAGCGCATCGGAGCGCGGTAGACGGGCGGATGGTTCACGGCAGCGGCACCAGCGTCGCGTCCACATTCGTCCCCTCGATCGTGACCCACATCATCGTGCACGCCGGCTGCCGACGGCGGTCCGTGGGCGACCCGGGGTTGAGCAGTCGCAGGCCCGCAGGGGACACGGTGTCCCAGGGAATGTGCGAGTGCCCGAATACGAGGAGATCGATGCCGGGGTACGCCTCGTCCATCCGCTCTTCGCGCCTGCGGGACTCCCCCGTCTCATGCACGACGGCGATATCGACGCCCTCGACCGTGAACCGGGCGACCTCCGGCAGGCGTGCCCGCAGCTCGGGGCCGTCGTTGTTGCCGAACACTCCGTGCAGCACTCGCGCCCGGGACTCCAGCAGATCGAGCGTCGCTTCGTCGACCCAGTCGCCCGCGTGCACCACGATCTCGGCATCGTCCACCGCCTGCAGCACCGCATCCGGCAGCCTTCTCGCCCGCTTCGGCACGTGGGTGTCGGCCAGGAGCAGCATCCTCGTGGTCATCGTTCCTCCCCGTCTTGCGCCGCCTCCGACTCTATGCAACGGCATCGCGCGCGGGATGACACGCGAAACGCGTACACAGCCAACACTCAGGAAGGCGTAAACTCGCCGAGTCCCCGGTATACCAAAGGGGCTGAACGGAGGAGCCTCATGAGTACTGCCACTGCGCCCGCGAACCCGCGCTCGCGCGTCATCACCGCGAGTCTGGTCGGCACGACCATCGAGTTCTACGACTTCTACGCGTATGCGACGGCGGCCGTTCTCGTGTTCCCTGTGCTGTTCTTCCCGACCGGAGACGACACCACCTCGCTCCTCTCGTCGTTCGCCGTGTTCGGTGCGGCGATGGTCGCGCGCCCCATCGGCGCCGTGGTGTTCGGCCACTTCGGCGACAAGTTCGGCCGCAAGGCCACTCTCGTGGCATCGCTGTTGACGATGGGCATCGCGACCTTCGTGATCGGCCTGCTCCCCACCTACCAGGACATCGGCTGGTGGGCGGCGCTGCTGCTGCTGATCCTGCGTCTCGCCCAGGGCTTCGCGCTCGGTGGCGAGTGGTCGGGAGCGGCGCTGGTCGCCACCGAGAATGCCCCGAAGGGCAAGCGCGCCTGGTACGGCACCTTCCCGCAGCTGGGTGCACCGCTCGGCTTCATCATCGCCAACTTCCTCTTCCTCTCGATCAACTGGCTGCTGCCGCACGCCGAGAACCCGGTCCTCAAGTCCGAGGCGTTCCTCTCCTGGGGCTGGCGCATCCCGTTCCTCTTCTCGGCCGTCATGGTGATCATCGGCCTGTGGGTGCGACTGAAGCTCGTCGAGTCCGACACGTTCAAGAAGGCCGAGACGAAGGGTGTGATCCGCAAGCTCCCGCTCGCGACGGTGTTCCGTCACCACTGGAAGCAGCTGATCCTCGGCACGTTCATCATGCTGGCGACCTACGTGCTGTTCTATCTGATGACCAACTTCACGCTCGCCTACGGCACCAAGCCCGCGTCGCTCGAGACCGCTTCGGCCGCCGCGAAAGCCGCAGCCGAAGCGACGGGCGCACCGTTCGACCCGACCAAGTTCGCGGCACAGTTCTACCCCGGCCTCGGATTCGGCTACACCGACTTCGTGCTGATGCAGATCATCGGCGTGGTGTTCTTCGGGATCTTCACGCTGCTCTCCGGGCCGATCGCCGACGCTGTCGGACGCCGGAAGCTGCTGCTCTGGGTCACGGGCGCGATCATCGTGTTCGGCTTCACGTTCAACACGTTCCTCCTCCCCGCCGTCGACCCGAAGTTCACCGGTGCACTCGCTCAGGCGTTCCTCGTGTTCGGGTTCATGCTGATGGGGGCGACGTTCGGCCCGATGGGCGCGCTGCTCCCCGAGCTGTTCCCGACGAACGTGAGGTACACGGGGTCGGCGATCGCCTACAACGTGTCGTCGATCCTCGGCGCGGCTGTGGCACCTCTGATCGCGCTCTGGCTGTGGTCGCTCGGAGACGGCGCCCCGTGGCTGGTGGGCCTCTACCTGTCCGCGATGGGTGTGCTGACCTTCGTCGCACTGCTCCTCTCCCCCGAGACGAAGGACCACGACTACGACGACGACCTCGGGGTCGCCGCCGCCGTCGAGCTCTGATCACGGAGAGCGG
>NZ_JBLVOH010000075.1:19269-20616 GCF_053543675.1 Microbacterium umsixpiens | reverse complement strand
CCGCTCCCGCAGGACTCAGATCAGCACGCGGGCGTGACGCCCGTCAGAGGACGATGACCTCGCAGTAGCGCGCCGCCGTCTTCGCGAGCTTCCGGTCGAGCGTGAGCAGCGGGATGCCGAGGGCCTCGGCGAGCGCGACATACCCGGCGTCGTAGGCGGTGACATCGTCCCGCAGCATCCAGATCCGCGGTATCAGCCGGCGCAGCGGATGCCGCGTGATCTGCAGCTCACCGAAGAGGTCGAGCGCCTCCCGTGCACGGTGGGCGGGCAGACCGTCGTGGAGCGCCTGCCGCCGCAGCACCGACAGCACCTCGATGTCGAGTCCGGCGTGTGCATGAAAGTCGTCGCCGTTCACCCAGTCACCGGTGCCCAGCAGGGCATCGATCGCTGCGGAGGCATCGAGCACGACCGCGGTGCTCATGGGGCGAGCTCGTCGTCCCTGTCGGCACGAGCCGCGTCACGCGCCGCGAGGATCTGACTGCGTGTGAGCGCGCTTCCGTCACTCACCGACCTCGCGCGCGCTGCGGCGATGATCTCCGCGTTCGTCCGGTACTGCACGAGGTCCGCGAGTTCGCGGGCCACGTAGTCGGACAGCGACATGCGCTCCGCGGCGGCGCGTTCCTTGAGGCGTGCATGAACATCGTCCGGGAGATTTCGTACCTGCAGCATCCGACCCACTCTTCCAGGATCGCATGTGTTGCACATGCGCGAAAGAGGGATCTGTGGATAACCCGCGCGGTCGAACTCAGATCAATACGCGGTGGTGATCGTGCGGGCGGCACCGTCCACGACCATGGCGCCGCCGTACGGCAGAATCCACTGCGGACGCGTGTGCCCGAACGGCGGACCGACGCAGATGACGGCCGCGGAGTTGTAACGGGTCACGACGTCGATGACCGCGTCTCGCTGCGCCGCACGGAGTGTCTCAGCCTCAGCGGGCGTGGGGCGGAACTCGAAATCGCTCACCGGCGGGCGCGCGACCACGACCGCGGAGACCGCGGTGAGGATCCCTCGCTCGCCGAGCCCTCGCAGCCACCGGGCGACCCAGCCGGCGGGCGGCCGCTCCTCGCTCGTCTCGAGCAGCAGGATCGCGCCCTCGAGCTGCTCCGCCGCCGGGAGTCGGCCGACGAATGCGAGACCATCGATCGCCTCGAGGCATCCGCCCCAGGTCGTGCCCTCGACGCGCACGGCGGGCCCGGCCCACGTCCACGGCTCGGTCGGGATGCGGTCACCGAACTCCACGAGTGCTCGAGGGTCCGCCCACCGCCGACCGACATCCTCCGACTCCCCCGGTTCGGTGATCTCCAGCGCGCCGCCCTCCAGCAGCAGCGCGCGCAGCGACCCCAC
>NZ_JBLVOH010000075.1:9968-19179 GCF_053543675.1 Microbacterium umsixpiens | reverse complement strand
CCGGGGGTCCGGGCCCGAGGTGCACGGCTGTCGATCCGCCGTAGTAGCCCTGCACCCCGAGCCCCCAGAGCCAGTTGAGGATGTTCGTATTGTCGCTGTATCCCACGAACGGCTTCGGATCGACCACCGGAAGCGTGGGGTCGAGGTGCGGGACGACGAGGATCTGGTCATCCCCGCCGATCGTGGCGAGGATCGCCCGGATTGTGGGATCGGCGAAAGCCGCATTCACGTCGGCGGCGCGTGCCTGCGGGCTCGCGTCGAGCTCACGCGTGGTCGGGTACTCCACCGGAATCAGGCCGGTGTGCTCCTCGAGACGGCGCAGCGCCTGTGCGTGGAGTTCCGGCGCGACGGCGGGCGCCGCGAACGCAGGCGAGAGGATGGCAACACGATCGCCGGGGACGAGCTTCGGAGCGGTCAGCATCCCACCAGTCTCACACGTCAACAGAAATTGACTTCCGTCACAAAGTCAACAACTATTGACGCAGGAGGTGCATCATGACAATGCCGACCGCGATCGCACAGGACGACGGCAGCGAGCCCCTGGCCGCGCTGCACAGGCTCGCCGAGACGCGTAAGGAGATCGCACGCGCCGAGGAGGCGAATGTGCGCCGCGCCCGCAACCTCGGATACTCGTGGCAGGCGATCGCGAGCGCGCTCGGCGTGAGCAAGCAGGCCGCGCACCGGCGGTTCGGTCGCTCCTGACGCCCGGCCCCGACACCGCGCACCCTTACAGCCCGCCCATAGGATTCGGCCGCGAACGAAGTACGGTCGAAGTACCATCTCCAGATCGAGGTCCCGCATGTCCGGTTCGGCGACAGCACGCCGCCGCGGACGTGGCGCACAGCCCGAAGGCCCGCGCGCCACCTTCCGCCAGCTCCTCCCCTTCCTCTTCGAACACAAGCGAACCCTGATCGTGGTCGCCGTGCTCAGCGTCGTCGGTGCAGCCACGTCTCTCGTGCAACCCCTGCTCGTCGGCCAGGTCATCGAGGCGGTGCAGTCCGACACCGGGATCGGGATCCTCGTCTGGCTCCTGGTCGGCTTCGTGATCGTGTCGTCCGTCATCTCCGGCTTCCAGCACTACCTCCTCCAGCGCACCGGCACTGCGGTCGTGCACTCGAGCCGCCGCAAGCTGATCGCCCGCATCCTGCACCTGCCGACCTCCGAGTTCGATGCCCGCCGCACCGGCGACCTCGTCTCCCGCGTCGGCACCGACACGACCCTCCTCTACGCCGTGCTCACGCAGGGCCTCGCGGATGCCGTCGGCAGCGCCGTGCTCTTCCTCGGTGCGCTGATCGCGATGCTGCTGATCGACCCGATCCTCCTGCTGCTCATCGTGGTGGTGATCGGCATCTCCGTCACGGTCGTCGTGCTGCTCAGCGGCCGCATCCGCACTGCCTCGACCGCCCAGCAGGAGAAGGTCGGCGAGCTCGCCTCCGGCGTGGAGCGTGCGGTCGGCTCGATCCGCACCATCCGCGCCTCGGGCGCCACCGAGCGCGAGACGGCCGCGGTGTCGGAGCTCGCCACCGACGCGTACGGCATCGGCGTGCGCATCGCCAAGATCTCGTCGATGGTCGTGCCCGTCTCCGGCATCGCGCTGCAACTGTCGCTGCTCGTGGTCCTCGGCGTCGGCGGGTTCCGGGTGGCCGCCGGCGCGATCACCATCGCGTCGCTGATCTCGTTCATCATGTTCCTGTTCCTCCTCGTGATGCCGCTCGCCACGACCTTCGGCGCGATCACTTCGGTGAACCAGGCACTCGGCGCACTCGGTCGCATCCAAGAGGTGCTCGACCTGCCGACGGAATCGCAGGACGACGAAGCCATCGCCGCCGCCCTCCCTCACGAGGACGCAGCCCCCGGCGCACCGGCCATCGAGTTCCGCGACGTGCGCTTCCACTACCCCGCGAACGTGGTGGCAGCCCGTCAGGCCGCAGCGAAGGCAGCGCGGACTCTCCTCGCGGACGCGCATCTGGAATCGGTCGAAGATGCGGCACCGGCCGCGCAGGACCACGAAGTGCTCCGCGGGGTGTCGTTCGCCGTGCCTCACGGCGCCAGAGTCGCCCTCGTCGGCCCCAGCGGTGCGGGAAAGAGCACGATCCTGTCGCTGATCGAGCGGTTCTACGACCCGACCGGCGGGTCCATCCGCCTGCACGGCCACGACGCGCGCACCTACCCGCGCGACGAGCTGCGCGCCCAGTTCGGGTACGTCGAGCAGGATGCTCCCACCCTCGCCGGCACGCTTGCCGAGAACCTGCGTCTCGCCTCACCCGATGCCTCCGACGCGGACTGTGAACGCGTGCTGCGTGCCGTGAACCTCGGCGACGTGCTCGAACGCAACCCGCTGGGCATCGACGCGCCCGTCGGCGAGGACGGCGTCATGCTGTCCGGCGGCGAGCGTCAGCGTCTCGCGATCGCCCGCGCCCTGCTCACCGATGCTCCGATCCTGCTGCTCGACGAATCGACGTCATCGCTCGACGGCGTGAACGAGCAGCGGATGCGCGAAGCCATCGATGCCGTCTCGACCGACCGCACGCTCATCGTGATCGCGCACCGCCTGTCGACCGTGGTCGACAGCGACCTGATCGTGGTGCTGCAGAACGGCGTCGTGGTCGGCCGGGGCACGCACGAGGAGCTCGTCGAGACGACGCCGCTCTACCGCGACCTCGCCCGGCACCAGCTGCTCACCTGACGCTCACTCATTCCCGGACAACACGAAGGCGGGACGTCGGAGACCACTCAGCCATGGGTTCGTCTCTGATGTCCCGCCTTCGCGGGTGTGAGGGTGCCGGCTCCCCCGAACCGGCACCGGTCTGGGGCTACGCCTTGGCGAGGCGGTAGCGCAGCGATGCCAGCTCGGCGCGCAGCGCCGCCGGAACCCTGTCGCCGAAGGTGTCGTAGAACTCCTCGGTCAGGTCGGCCTCCGTCTGCCACGCCGCGGCGTCGACGGCGAACAGCTCGTCGAGGTCGGCGGCGGGGATGTCGAGTCCGTCGAGGTTGAGGTCTTCCACGCGCGGCAGGCGTCCGATCGGACTGTCGACCGCCGGCACGTCGCCGGCGATGCGGCGGATGATCCAGTCGACGACACGCGAGTTGTCGCCGAAGCCGGGCCACAGGAACCGGCCGTCGTCACCGCGACGGAACCAGTTCACCTGGAAGATGCGCGGTGCGCGGTCGAAGCGCAGACCACGACCGACCTTCAGCCAGTGGCCGAAGTAGTCGGCCATGTTGTAGCCGCAGAAGGGCAGCATCGCGAACGGGTCACGGCGCAGCTCCCCGACCGTGCCCTCGGCCGCAGCCGTGCGCTCCGACGAGATGTTCGAGCCGAGGAAGACACCGTGCGTCCAGTCGGTGGCCTCGACCACGAGCGGGACGTTGCTGGCGCGGCGTCCGCCGAAGAGGATGACGTCGAGCGGCACGGCCTCTTCCCAGTCGTCGGAGATCTGCGGGCACTGCGCCGCCGACACCGTGAAGCGGGAATTGGGGTGCGCCGCCGGTCGACCGGAGTCGGGCGTCCACTCGTTGCCCTCCCAGTCGATCAGGTTCGCGGGCGCCTCGTCGGTCAGGCCCTCCCACCACACGTCACCGTCGGGACGGAGCGCGACGTTGGTGAAGATCGTGTTGCCCCACAGCGTCTCGACCGCCGTGACGTTGGTCGACTCGCCGGTGCCCGGCGCGACGCCGAAGAAGCCGGCCTCGGGGTTGATCGCCCACAGGCGACCGTCTTCGCCCGGACGGATCCAGGCGATGTCGTCGCCCAGGGTCTCGACCTTCCACCCCGGGATCGTGGGGCGGAGCATGGCCAGGTTCGTCTTGCCGCACGCCGAGGGGAACGCGGCCGCGACGTGGTACGCCTTGCCCTGCGGGTCGATCACGCGGATGAGCAGCATGTGCTCGGCGAGCCAGCCCTCGTCACGGGCGATCACCGAGGCGATGCGCAGCGCGAAGCACTTCTTGGCGAGAATCGCGTTGCCGCCGTAGCCCGAACCGTAGGAGTAGACCTCGAGCGTCTCGGGGAAGTGGACGATGTACTTGTCGTCGTTGCAGGGCCACTCGACGTCGTTCTCGCCCGGGGCGAGGGGCGCGCCGACCGTGTGCACGGTCTTGACCCACGGAGCCCCCTCGGCGATCTGACGCGTGACGGCATCGCCGACGCGCGTCATGATGCCGATCGACGCGACCGCGTAGGCGCTGTCGGTGATCTGCACGCCGATGTGCGAGAGCGGGCCGCCCACGCGTCCCATCGAGAACGGCACGACGTACATCGTGCGGCCGCGCATCGATCCCTCGAAGATCTCGTCCATCTTCGAGTGCATCTCGGCGGGGTCGGCCCAGTTGTTCGTGGGGCCGGCATCCTCTTCGCGCTCGGAGGCGATGAACGTGCGTCCCTCGGTGCGGGCGACGTCGCTGGGGTGCGAGCGGGCGAGGTAGGAGCCGGGACGCCACTCGGGGTTGAGCTTGATGAGCTTGCCCTCGTCGACGAGGCCGTGCAGCAGCCAGTCGTTCTCGGCGCGCGAGCCGTCGACCCAGTGCACGGAGTCGGGCTGGGTGAGAGCGCGGATCTCCTCGACCCACGCGGCCAGCTCGGCCATGGCGGGGGTGTCATACGTCGGAGCCGCGCCGAACGTACGCGTCGGTGCGACGGGAGACGTGCGGGGGGTGAAGACTTCGGCGAAGGCCATGACGTGTGCTCCTTTGAATTGTGGGGCGTTGCACCTATCTTCTTCCGCTTCCGACCGGACTTTCGGACAAATCGAGCGATAAGAACTGCAATTCTTTCGCTACACTCAAGGAATGGCGCCCTCCGGCATACACCTCACGACTCTCGGTCATCGCATCCGTCACCACCGGCTCGAGAAGGGGTTCACCCTCGACGAGCTCGGCGCGCTGGTCGGCGTCGCCGGGTCGCAGCTCAGCCTGATCGAGAACGGCAAGCGCGAACCCAAGCTGTCGCTGCTGCAGGCGATCGCGCACGCCACGAGCACCGAGGTGACCGACCTCATCTCGGGCGAGCCGCCGAACCGTCGCGCCGCCCTGGAGATCGAACTCGAACGCGCCCAGGAGAGCCCCGTCTTCCGGCAGCTCGGCGTCGCGCCCGTGCGCGTGACCAAGGGCATGAGCGACGAGACGATCGAGTCGGTGCTCGGACTGCACCGCGAACTGCAGCGTCGCGAGCGCGAAGCCATCGCCACGCCGGAGGAGGCGCGGCGCGCGAACACCGAGATGCGGCTGCGCATGCGCGCGCAGAACAACTACCTCCCCGAGATCGAGAAGCTCGCAGAGAAGCATCTGAAGGCCGCCGGGCACGTGCAGGGCGCGCTCACCCACCGCACGGTGAGCATCATGGCCGAGAAGCTCGGCTTCGAGCTGATCTACGTCAACGACCTGCCCCATTCCACGCGATCGGTCACCGACCTCGAGAACGGGCGGATCTACCTGCCGCCGGCATCGATCCCCGGCGGTCACGGCCTCCGCTCGATGGCCCTGCAGGCCATGGCCCACCGCTACCTGGGGCACACGCCCCCGACCGACTACGCCGACTTCCTGCAGCAGCGGCTGGAGATCAACTACTTCGCCGCGTGCTGCCTGATGCCGGAGACGGCCGCCGTCGCGTTCCTGCAGCAGGCCAAGAAGGATCGCAACCTCGCGGTCGAAGACTTCCGCGACGCGTTCGGTGTGACGCACGAGGGCGCCGGCATGCGCATGACGAACCTGCTCACCCAGCACCTCGGGATGTCGCTGCACTTCCTCCGCGTGGACGCCACGGGCGCGATCACGAGGGTCTACGAGAACGACGACCTGCCGCTGCCCATGGACGTCACCGGCGCGGTGGAGGGACAGCGGGTGTGCCGCAAGTTCCAGGCGCGCGCGGCGTTCACGCAGCAGAACCGCACCACGGAGCATCACCAGTACACCGACACGCCCTCGGGCACGTTCTGGTGCTCGACACAGACCGGGGCGTCGACCGACGGAGAGTTCTCCATCACGGTCGGGGTCCCCTTCGACGACGCGCGCTGGTGGCGCGGGCGCGAGACCAGCGATCGCGCCGTGTCGACCTGCCCCGACGAATCCTGCTGCCGTCGGCCCTCCGCCGAGCTCACCGAACGCTGGAACGGCAGGGCCTGGCCGAGCGCCCGCGTGCACACGCACATGTTCTCCCCTCTCCCCCGCGGCGCGTTCCCCGGCGTGGACGACAACGAGGTCTACAACTTCCTCGGTCGTCACGCGAGTGAGTGATTAAGATATATTCAATTCACTCATTCATTTCCCGAGGGAGACCTGTGACCGAGCCGACCCCCGCAGACGCACCTGACACGGAGACCTTCACCTCACGCCGCCACCGCATCACCGCGAGCGGCCGTTCGCTCGACTACAGCGCCGGAGCCGGCACCGTGATCGTCCGCGACGACGAGCACCGCCCGCTCGCGAGCGTGTTCTACACCTCGTACATCGCCGACCGCGAGGAGGGCGCCCCGGTGCGCCCCGTGACGTTCCTGTTCAACGGCGGCCCCGGTTCGGCGAGCCTCTGGCTCAACATCGGCGGCTTCGGACCGAAGCGCACGCCCACGAACACACCCCTCGCGACGCCGCCCGCCCCCTACGCGAGCAGCGACAACCCGCACACGCTGCTCACCGCCTCCGACCTCGTGTTCATCGACGCGCCCGGCACCGGATACTCACGTCTCCTCGGCGATGCGACCCCGGCAGAGCTGTGGGGCGTCGACCAGGACGTGGCCGCGTTCGCAAAGGCGATCACGCGCTGGCTCACGATCACGAACAACTGGAATGCGCCGCGCTTCCTGTTCGGCGAGTCGTACGGCACCACGCGCGCTGCGTCGCTCGTGCATCGGCTGCAGAACCAGGGCCTCGACTTCAACGGCGTCGTGCTTCTGTCGACCGTGCTCAACTGGGGCGAGAGCAACCTCGGCGGACCCCGCGAGTACATCAATCTGCTCCCTTCGTACGCGGCGACCGCCTGGTACCACGGCAAGGCCCGCACCGGGCACACCGAGCTCGAGCCACTCCTCCTGGAGGCACGCGAGTTCGCGCAGGGTCCGTTCGCCGAGGCGCTGCTACGCGGCGATCTGCTGCCCGCCGACCTCGAGGACGCCGTCGCCGAACGGATGAGCGCCCTCATCGGGCTCGACGCCGACTACCTGAAGAAGCACCACTTCCGCATCGGGATGGAGCAGTACCGCTACGCCCTGCTCGCCGACGAAGGGCGCGTGATCGGCCGCTTCGACACCCGCTTCACCGCCGAGCACCAGTACGTCGTCGGCAACGGCTCGCACGACCCGGCCACCGACGACGCGGCCACCGCGGGCGTCAACAGCGCACACCTCTCGACGTACCGCGCGCACCTCGTGGACGACATCGGCTTCACCAGCGACCTGCACTACCGCCACCTGCACAACATGCCGATCTCCCGCGCGTGGGACTGGAAGCACAAGGCACCGGGCGTGGATGCCCCGCAGCTGGTGCCCGACGTCTCCATCGACCTGTCGGCCGCCGTGCGCCGCAACCCGAACCTGAAGGTGTTCGTGATGGGCGGCTTCTACGACCTGGCCACCCCGTTCTTCGGACCCGAAGTCGACGTGGCGCACCTCTACCTGGCGCCGAGCCTGCGCGAGAACATCCGCTTCACGTTCTACGAGTCCGGTCACATGACCTTCGTGGACGAACGCGCGGTGGAGCGCATGAAGAGCGATCTCGACGACTTCTACCGCGACGCGACGACGCACGGATGATCGGGCTCGAGGCTGTAGGCCGAGTCCGCGACCTGGCCTACACCGCCCGTCTCGAAGAGCTCCCGCTGCGACGCTCGGGCGGCTCGTCGCAAGGGTCGATCTCGGCGTTCAGCTACATCGTCGAGGGCACGGATCGCCCGGTGCTGTTCCTGACCAACGGTGGACCGGGAGTGTCGACGCTCTATCTGCACCTGAGCGGGATCGGGCCGATGCGCGCCCACGTCCCCGTCGACCTCGCCGACGCCGGGCACCCTCCCTACGGCGTGGAGGAGAGCCCGTGGACGATCCTCGACGTCGCCGACCTGGTGTTCCTCGACGCTCCGGGCACCGGATTCGGTGCCTTCGCTGACGATGCCGATGCGTCGGACTTCCGTTCCGTGGAGGGAGACGCCGACGCCATCGCCGCCGCCATCTCGGACTGGGTCGACAGGCACGGTCGCTGGAACTCCCGGAAGTTCTTCCTCGGAGAGAGCTACGGCACCCTGCGTGCGGCATTCCTCGCGACCTCATCGCACAGCATGGACACCGCGCCGCTGGACGGCATGGTGCTGCTGGGGCAGGCCGTCAACATCCAGGAGACGCTGGATCGTCCGGGCAACGTGGTCGGAGCGCTCGCGAACCTGCCGTACAAGGCAGCGACGGCCTGGTATCACGGCGTCGGCTCCCGCGAACACGAGACGGTCGAGGACGCGATCGCCGCGGCACTGGACTTCGCTCGAGGCGACCTCGCCCTCGCGATGCTGCAGGGCGACCAGCTGCCGGCCGACGAGCGTGCAGGGATCTCGGAGCGCCTCTCGCGGATGATCGGGATTCCCACGGGCGAGCTCGCCGACGATCGACTCTGGGTCAGCAAGCAGGACTTCCGCTCGCGCCTGCTCCCCGGACGCGTGCTCGGAGTGACCGACAGCCGGTACTCCGCACCGGCGGCCGACCGCCGCTCCGGTGAGCTCGACCACGACCCCTCCGATGTGGCACTCTCCCCGCGGTACGTGGCGGGGCTGCAGCAGTTGCTGCGACACGTCTTCGGCACCGCCCCCGCGCAGCCGTATCGCGTGGTCGACCCGGAGGCGGGCCGCGACTGGGAGTGGGACGAGCAGGGCGGTGCGGAGTTCGTCGCCTACGGACGACCCTCCCCGTTCCGCACGTACCCGTACCCGGCACGGTTGTCACGCTGGATGAAGCAGACTCCGCGCGGACGACTGTTCATCGGCACCGGCGTGTACGACTCACTGACGACCGTCGGCGCGGCCGACCACCTGCTGCGGCAGTGGGGGTTGCCGCGCGAGCGCACCGAGACCCACTGGTACCGCGCCGGCCACATGATGTACAGCGACCCCGAGGTCGCGGTGCGCCTGAACGCCGACCTCCGCGCCTTCCTCACCCGCTGAGAAGCCCGACGAGGCTGCGGATCAGGCGGTGAGCGTCTCCAGCGCGAAAGCCGCGAGCGCCGCGGCCTGATCGGCGAGGAC
>NZ_JBLVOH010000075.1:0-9948 GCF_053543675.1 Microbacterium umsixpiens | reverse complement strand
ATCGTCGAACACGACCGTCGGAGAGTGGTTCGGAGACGCCGTCTCGAGATCGACCTCCGCCGGCGTCGCCCGCAGGAACAGGAACGCCCCCGGAACCTGTTCGAGCACGAAGGAGAAGTCCTCCGATCCCATCACGGGGTGCGCGGTCTCCCACACGCGCTCGTCGCCGAACAGGCCCTGCAGCGTGGCTCGCACCCGCTCCACCGCGCGGGCATCGTTCACGGTGGGCGCGCACAGCACGCTCACATCGACCTGGGCTGTGCAGTCATGGGCGGCCGCGATCTCGCGGACGAGTGCGGGGAGCTCCGCCTGCACGCGCGCACTCGACTCGTGCGACAGCACCCGCACCGAGGCGACGAGCGTGGCGGTGTCGGAGATGATGTTCCGGGCCGGTCCCCCGGCATGCAGCTGCGTGACGCTGAGGACGACCGGATCGAACACGTCGAAACGGCGGGTGACGAAGGTCTGCAGCGCGGTGACGAGTTCGGCGGCGACGGGCACGGGATCGCGGGTCAGGTGCGGGGCCGACGCATGGCCGCCGGCGCCCGTGACGGTGATCTCGACCTCGATCGCGCCGGCCATGAGCGCGCCGGGACGGGTCGAGAACACGCCGTACTCGCCGGGAACGACATGGATGCCGAAGGCCGCGACCGGCCGGGACGCGGTGGTCTCGAGGAGCCCCTCGGCGAGCATCCGCTTCGCGCCGTCGCCGAGCTCCTCGCCGGGCTGGAACATCAGCAGGACGTCGCCGTGGAGCTCCTCGCGACGCCCCGCCAGCAGGTGCGCGGCTCCGACGAGACCGGCGACGTGCAGGTCATGCCCGCAGGCGTGCATCCGCTCCCCCGTCGCCGCGTAGTCGAGCCCCGTGTCCTCGACGAGCGGAAGCGCGTCCATGTCGGCACGCAGCAGCACGGTCGGTCCGGGATGCGCGCCGCGCACGACCGCGGCGATCGAGCTCAGGCCCTCACCGAGGACCACCTCGAGTCCGAGGGTCTCCAGCGCGTCGAGCACCCGTCGCTGGGTGCGCGGCAGCTCGAGACCCAGCTCGGGGTCGGCGTGGATGGCGCGGCGCAGGGCCACGAGCTCGGGCAGCAGGACCTGAGCGTCGTCGAGCAGGGTCATTCAGGATCCGATCGAGTGGAGGAGGCTGTCGGTGCCGGCGTTCTGGATGCGCGGGATGGCCGCCACGAGCGCCTGTGTGTAGGGATGCTGCGGGTTCGTGACGATCGCGTCGGCATCGCCGTGCTCGACGATCTCGCCGCTGCGCATCACGGCCGTGGTGTCGGCGATGTAGCGCACCGCGGCGAGGTTGTGGGTGATGAACAGCACCGAGAGCTCGAGCTCGCGCTGCAGGTCGCGCATCAGGTTGAGCACCGCGCCCTGCACCGAGGCGTCGAGGGCGGACGTGATCTCATCCGCGATGATCAGGCGCGGCTTCACCGCGAGGCAGCGGGCGATCGCGACGCGCTGCCGCATGCCGCCGGACAGGCTCGACGGATGCAACTCCGACACACCGGGCTTCAGCCGCACGAGTTCGAGCAGCTCCTTGACGCCGGCCGCACGAGCCTTGGCGTTGCCGGAGCCGTGGGTGGCCAGCGCCTCGTCCAGGGTCTCGCCCACCGACATGCGCGGGTTCAGCGACGAGTACGGATCCTGGAAGATCATCTGCACGTCTCGGGCGTGGGCCCGGCGATCACGGCGTCCGACCGCGAGGTCTTTGCCGTCGAGCAGGATCCGCCCCGACGTCGGCTTCTGAAGCCCCGCGACCGTGCGTGCGACCGTGGACTTGCCCGATCCGGATTCGCCCACCAGCCCCACCGTCGTGCCGTGCGGCACCGTGAGCGACACGTCGTCCACCGCATTCACGGCGTGGGGCCCGCGGCCGAATGTGACCACGAGGTTCTCGATGACGAGATCGGCCATCATGCACCCGCCTTCGCGAATTCGTCTTCGTGCACGCCCACGTCCTGCGGGTGCCAGCACGCCACGCGGCCGGAGCCGTGCGCGACGAGCTGAGGGGTCTCGGTGCGGCAGAGCTCGGTGGCGAACGCACAGCGCGGGGCGAACGCGCAGCCGACCACCGGCTGCGCGAGGTCCGGCGGCTCGCCGGGGATCGTCGCGAGCGGTGCCGTGCGGTCGGTGTCGAGATCCGGCAGCGACTCCGCCAGCGCGCGGGTGTACGGATGCGCCAGCCGTTCGGGTTCTGCAAGGTGGCGGACGTCGACGTCTTCGACGATGCGGCCGCCGTACATGACCAGGATGCGCTGGCAGAGCTCGGCCAACACCGCGATGTCGTGCGAGACGACGATCGCCGCTGCCCCGGTCTCCTCGCACTCGCGGCGGAGCAGGGCGAGCACCCGCTGCTGCACCGTGACGTCGAGCGCCGTGGTGGGCTCGTCGGCGATGATCAGCCGCGGCTTCCCGATCTGCGACATCGCGATGAGCGCACGCTGCCGCATGCCACCGGAGAACTCGTGCGGGAACTGCTTGGCCCGACGCGCCGGATCGGTGATCGACACGGCAGCCAGAGCGTCGACGGCCGCGGCATCCGCTTCCCGCCGCGTCGCCTTCTGGTGCACGCGCGGCACCTCGGCGAGCTGCGTGCCCACGCGGAGCGCCGGGTTCAGCGCGGTGAGCGAGTCCTGGAACACGACACCGACCCTCGTGCCGAGCTTCTTCGCCGCACGCTCGCTCGACAGTCCGGACAGCTCCTCTCCCGCGAAGGTGAGGCGCTGCGCGCTGACGGCGGCCCCGGCCGGAGCCAGCTGCGCGATCGCCATCATCGTGACGCTCTTGCCGCTGCCGGACTCGCCGACCACGCCGACGATCTCGCCGGGTGCGATGCGGAACGAGACGTCCTGCACGGGGCGCACCCAGCCGTGCTCACCGGGGAAGGAGACGCTGAGGCCCGCAACGTCCAGCAGCGGTTCCACGTCGTCCCTCCGCTCCTCGACGGCAGTGGTCGAGGAGACGCGGTCAGGATCGCCGAGCTCGCGGACGCTGAGCGTGCGGGTGCGCCCCCGGCCGCGCATGTGGGAGGCCAGCGCCTCGCCGAACATGCCGAACATGATTCCGGCGAGCACGACCATCACACCCGGCCCGACGATCGCGGACGGCTGGCTGTAGACCTGCTCGAAGCCCTCGCTGAGCAGGCGGCCCCAGTCGTACTCGGGCGGCTGCACGCCGACGCCGAGGAAGCTGAGGCTCGACAGGGCGAGGAGTCCCCCGCCGATCGAGATCGTGACGTTGACGATCACCGGCTCGGCGATGTTGGGGAGGATGTAGCGGGTGAACTGACGCGTCTTCGACACCCCGAGCAGGCGGGCCGCGGCCAGGTACTCCGAACCCCCGACGCGCGAGGAGAGGGTCTGTGCGAGGCGGGCGAACGAGGGGGTCATGGTCAGCGCGAGCGCGATGACGGCCGTCGTGGAGCCGGTGCCGAGCAGGATCACCGTGAGCATCGCCACCAGCAGCACCGGGAAGGCGAGCCAGGTGTTGATGACCGAGCCGAACATGCGCTGCACGCGCGGACCGGCGACGACCGGCAGCGCACCGAGGATCAGCCCGGCCACGGCGCCCAGAGCGGTCGCGGTCAGCGCCATCACGAGCGACAGCCGCGTGGCCACGAGCGTGCGCAGCAGCAGGTCCCGCCCGAGTGCGTCGGTGCCGAGAGGGTGCTCGGCACTCGGCGGCTGGAGGAGGTCAGCGGGCGACGGGGTCTCGGCCTGCGTACCCCACAACATCGGGGCGAACACGGCGAGGAGGGCGAAGATCGCGATGAAGGTCAGCGAGATCAGCGCCATCGGGGACTGCAGCAGCCAGGAGCGCCGCCGGTGCGAGGAGGTCATGCGGTCTCCAGAATGGTCGTACGACGGTCGAGGATGGCGAGCACCACATCCACCAGCAGGTTCACGACGAGGATGATCGCCGCGTAGACGATCGCGAGCCCCTGCACGATGCCGTAGTCCTTGGTGATGATCGCCTGCACAAAGGCACTGCCCATGCCCGGCCAGTTGAAGACCCGCTCGACCAGGACGCTGCCGGCGATCATCGTCGCGAGCAGGGCGCCGCCGAGGGTCAGGGTGGCGGTGAGCATGTTCGGCAGGGCGTGCCGGAAGTACACCATCGCGGCCGGGAGCCGCTTGGAGCGCGCGGTGCGGATGTAGTCGTCGCTGAGCACGTTGAGCGCCTCGACGCGGGCGATGCGCGACAGCGACGCCGACGCACCGAGTGCGAGCGCGAGGACGGGCAGGATGTACGACTGCGGGCCGCTGATGCCGGCGACCGGAAGGAGCGGGATCGTGATCGCGAACAGCGTCAGCAGTGCGACACCGATCAGGTACTCCGGCACGGCGGCGAAGAAGCCCGTCACCGAGGTGAAGGCGACCTCGACGGGGCGACGGCGGTTACCGGCGGTGAGGATCGCGATGGCGAGCCCGAGGGGGATCGCGATGAGGAGGATCACGACGAACGCGATGCCGGCGAGCTGCACGGTGGCGGGGAGCCGGTATTCCACCAGCTCGTTCACCGATCGTCCGGTGATCAGGGAGACGCCGAGATCACCGCGGAACACGATGCCCGTCAGATAGTTCCAGAACTGCACGATGAGCGGATCATCGAGCCCGAGCTGCGCCCGGCGCTCCGCCACCACGGATGCCGGTGCGGTCGGTCCGAGAGCCGCACGGACCGGGTCTCCCCCGGCGGCGCGGAGGACGACGAATGCCGCCGTCACGATCACGAACATCGCGATGAGCATCCGGCCGATGCGCCGGAGGAGGAAGGGGATCCAGCGGCCGCCGCCGTGGCGACCACCCCGAGGGGTGGCCACCACGACGGTCTTCGGCCGCGTCACGATCTGCGACGTCATCCTGTCACTCTGTCACGCGGATCGTGGTCGGAGCGAGGATGCTCTTCGACATGCCGAACTCCACACCGACACCGTAGAAAGTCGACGTCGACGAGTAGACGGGCAGCACCTCGAGGTTGCGGAACAGGGAGTCCTGCGCAGCCTGCCAGGCGTCACACGAGTCGGCTCCGGCCAGCGCCTGCGCCTCGCCCACCAGGTCGAAGTACTCCTGGTTGCTGTTGTAGGTCCAGTTACCGCCGTTGGGCGGGAACTCGCCGCCCAGGATGCCGGCCCAGTCGCTCGGGAGGCTCGTGAAGATCGGGGCCCACACGATGTCCCAGTCGCCGCCGGAGAAGATCACGTCGGTGTAGGACGCGGACGGGGTGGGCACAGCATCCACACCGATCTTCTTGAACTCGGTCTGCAGCAGTTCGATCGCGGCGGTGACGCCCTGGCTCTCGGATGCCGGGTAGAGCATCAGGATGGACAGCGGCTTGCCGTCCTTCGCGCGGATGCCGTCGGCACCCTCGACCCAGCCCGCGGCGTCGAGTGCGGCAGCAGCAGCATCCACGTCGTAGTCGGGGATGGCGCCGGAGCTGTCCATGGCGGTGCACGCGGCGCCGAATTCGGACACGAGTGTCGTGATCTGCTCGCCGCGACCGGCGGAGGCGACAGGCCCGACGGCTTCGCGGTCCACAGCCTGGGCGAGAGCTTCACGGACGGCGAGATCGTGGCCGACCCGGCCCTCCGCCTGGTTGAAGAAGATCAGTCCCGGGCGCAGCGGCACCTCGAGTTCTTTCGCGAACTCGGTCTTGTCGAGCCGGTCGCGCTCGCTGCCGCCGACCTCGGCGACGTTGGCCTCGCCGGTCTGGAGCATGTTGGCGGCGGTCGAATCGCTCTCGATGATCGAGACCTCCACCGTGCCGGGCAGCCCTGCCGTCTCGCTGGTCGTGTCGTCGGGACCCCAGGTGTAGTCGTCACGCAGCGTGAACGTGTACGACTGCCCCGGGGAGGACGCCTTCAACGCGTAGGCGCCGGTGCCGTGGAACTCGGTGTCGAGAACGGCCGGGTCGGCGAGACCGGACGCGCACACGATCGGCAGGGCGCCGATCGTCTCGGCGAGGAAGCTCTGGGCGTTCGCGCTGGTGAAGGTGACCGTGCGGGCATCGTCGTCCGCCTCGATCGTGAGGCCCTCGGCCGGGAAGTACACGCCCTTGTAGGGCGAGCCCGTCTCGTCGGCCGCGGCGTACTCGAACGTGGACTTGACATCGGTCGCGGTCAACGGCGTGCCGTCGGCGCAGAGGATGCCGTCCTTGAGCGTGAACTCCACGCCGGTGGTGGTCGACTCCCACGAATCGGCGAGCAGCCCCCGGGGCTCCTCGCCGGTCGGGTAGAAGAGCAGCGACTCGTACCCGAACGTCGATACGGACTCACTCGCGTTCGTCGCGTTCGTGATCGGGTTGAGCGTTCCGGGATCCGACTGCACGGCGATCTTGATCGTCTGTGCCTCTCCTCCCCCCGGCTCCGCCGTACCGGCGCAGCCGGACAGGGCGAGGGCCGTCACGCCGACGGCGACCGCGGCGACAATGCTGCGTCTCATGGTGTCCTCTCTCACGGGTTCCGCACGGTGCGGGTCAACCCAATTGAATGTTATGAATTACTCTTTATTGGCTCGTGTCGCCGGTGTTTCCGGTATGTAACTTCACGAGCGATCGTCGATGAGGGCAGCGGCGCCCATCAC
The DNA here is from genome assembly GCF_053543675.1 of Microbacterium umsixpiens. Taxonomy (NCBI): domain Bacteria; kingdom Bacillati; phylum Actinomycetota; class Actinomycetes; order Micrococcales; family Microbacteriaceae; genus Microbacterium; species Microbacterium umsixpiens. The sequence goes on along the minus strand of NZ_JBLVOH010000075.1, from coordinate 3,361 downwards.
CGACTTGAGCTCGAGGAACTCCTCGAACCCGTGGACACCGCACTCCCGGCCGACGCCCGACTGCTTGTATCCGCCGAAGGGCGCACCGACATCGAGGCCTGCGCCGTTGATGCCGACGGTCCCGGTGCGCATGCGCAGAGCGATGTCGAGGGCGCGTCGAGGGTCGCTCGACCACACGCCGCCCGACAGTCCGTAGACGCTGTCGTTCGCCAGGTCGACAGCCTCATCGACCGTGCCGTAGGGGGTGATCGTGAGCACCGGACCGAAGACCTCCTCGTGGAAGATCCGCATGTCCGGCGTCACATCGGTGAAGATCGTGGGCTGCACGTAGGCGCCGCCTGCCGTCGGTTCGACGATATCGAGACCGCCGGTCAGCACCTGCGCGCCCTCGTCGATCGCCGTGGCGATGTGCGCGCGGACGCGGTCGCGCTGCAGAGCGGAGGCCAGGGGTCCGGTCGCGGTCCCCTCCTCGCGCGGATCCCCGGGGGCCCAGCCTGCGGCGACCTCGAGCGCGGCATTCTGCCAGGCATCCCGCATGCTCTCGGGCACCAGGACGCGGGTCTGCGCGGCGCAGGTCTGGCCGGCATTCGCGAAGCACGAGGCGAGCACTCCCCGCACCGATTCGTCGAGCGGTGCGTCGTCGAGCACGATCGCGGCGGACTTGCCGCCCAGCTCGAGAGCGACCTTCTTGATGGTCGCCGCCGCGGCGCGAGCCACCTGCTCCCCCACCTGGCGTGAGCCGGTGAAGGTGACCATGTCGACGCCCGGGTGGGCGACGAGGGGCGAGCCGACTCCTGCGCCGTCGCCGTGCACGATGTTCACGACACCGCCCGGCAATCCGATCTCGCGGAGGATGTCCCCGATGATCGCGGCGTTGAGAGGGGCGACCTCGCTGGGCTTGAGCACCACCGTGCAGCCCGCGAGAAGGGCGGCGCCGACCTTGAGCACGATCTGGTGCAGCGGGAAGTTCCACGGGGTGATCGCGGCGACGACGCCGACCGGCTCCGAGACGACGAGGGAGTTCGACACCGCCTCCCGCTCGACGTGCGCGCGGGCAGCATCGGCGAGCATGTTCAGGTCGGCGATCGCGACCCCGACCTGAGCGGAACGCGCGAACGCGATCGGCGAGCCCATCTCGGCGCTGAGGGTCGCGGCGAGAAGCTCACGGTGGCGCGCCAACCCCTCGGCGAGCGCCTCTACGTAAGCAATCCGCTGCGCCATCGGCGTCGTGGACCAGCTGCCGAACGCGTCCGCGGCCGCAGCCACCGCGCGATCGACGTCCGCGGGGCCGCCTGCGACGACGGCGCCGATGACGGTGCCGTCGGCCGGGCTGACGACATCGATCGCCCTGAGGCCATCGACATCTTCCCTGATGCCTGCGATGTCGTGCCCGATGGTCATGTCAGACCCCTGCCCGCTGCACGAGGTGCGCGTCGGGCGCGAGCGGCACGGGACGCGGGACGCCCTCATGGATGAGGTGCCACGGCGAGGGGAACTCCCCCACCGGCACGTCGATGAGGATCGGCTCGTTCGCGGGGACCGCATCGGCGAGCACACCCGCCAGTTCCTGCGGCGTGTACGCCCGCGCGGAGCGGATGCCGTACGCGTCGGCCAGCTTGCCGTAGTCGGGGTTCGTCAGGTCGCTGGCGAAGTAGCGCGCGCCGTAGCGGTTCTTCTGGATGCGGCGCACGTTCCCGTAGAACCCGTCGTGGAAGACGATCGTCACCAGTCCGAGGCCGTAGCGCTTCGCCGTCGACAGCTCCTGCAGGGTCCAGGAGAATCCGCCGTCGCCGTTGACCGAGACCACCGAGCGGGTGGGATCCGCGGCCTTCACACCCAGCGCCGTCGCGAAGCCGTAGCCCAGCGTGCCCTGGTAACCGGGGCCGATGTAGGTGCGCGGCTGGTATGCGGGGTAGCAGGCACTGGCCGCGTAGCCGACCTGGGTGAACTCGCTCACGAAGACACCATCCTCGGGCAGCGCGCCGCGGATCGCCGCGAGGTACTCGCGCTGCGGGGCGATGTCGTCGAACTGCTCGGCGAGCCAGGAGCGGACGCGGACGAACTCGCTCTCGCGGGAGTCCCGCTGCGGGGACCCCACCTCGGCGGCGAGCGCGGCGAGCGCCAGCCGGGCGTCGGCGTGGAGGGTCTGCACAGCGGCGCGCGGGCCGCCGAGGTCCGCCTCTTCCGCGTTCACGAGGATCACCGGTGCACCATGGGTGTCCACCTGGGTTCCGAAGGTGGAGACGAAGCGGGTTCCGACCGCCAGTACGAGATCGGCGTCCTCACGGAAGGCGCGGAGCGCGAGCGAGTCGAACGCGAGGCGGTGCCGGGCGTCGAGCGCTCCCCGGCCGTTCTCGGTCATCAGCACGGGAATCTCCAGTGCCTCGGCGAGCGCCTGCAGCGCGACGGACGCGTTCGAGGCGAGCACTCCACCGCCGACGACGATCATCGGGCGCTGAGCCGCGAGGAGCCGGGCCGCCACGTCGCGGATCTGCTGCTCGTCGGGAACGAGCGGGGCGTCGGCGACCATCTCGGCCGCCGCCATGCGCGAGGTGGCGGCGAGCACGTCCGGCGGCACCTCGATCGCGACGGGACGCGGGCGGCCGCTGCGCAGCTGCACGAAGGCCTCGCGCACGAGTCCGGGGATCTCGTCGGCGGAGCGGGCGATGCCGGTCCACTTGGTGAGCCGTTCGAGGATGCCCGTCTGGTCCGGGATCTCATGCAGGGCGCCGAGACCGCGGCCGATGGCCTTCGAATCGATCTGTCCGGCGATGAGCAGCATCGGCGAGTTCGCGGAGTAGCCCGTCGCCACACCGGAGAGGGCGTTGAGCACTCCCGGGCCGGGAACGACCATGGCGACACCGACGTCTCCGGTGCTGCGCGCATACCCGTCGGCCATGTAGGTCGTCGCCTGCTCGTTGCGAGCGCAGATGAAGTCGACCTGGTCGGCGCGGGCATGGAGGGCGTCTGCGGCGGCATCGAGCTGAACGCCCGGAATGCCGAAGATCCGTGAGACTCCCTGGTTGATGAGGGAGTCTGCGAGCAGATCGCCACCGGTGTGGTCGGTCATCTGTTTCCTCTCGTGAGCAGCATTGCGTGATTGACTGTATTAGATACATTCAATTACTGCAAATAGGAGAATCGCCCTGAGCCGCCGCTCCCCGGCGGCGGGGCGTCCCTAGGATGTGAGAGATCCGCTGCACAACACTGCCCCGACCGAAGGATTCCCGTGGCCAGCACCCAGGATGACGCGCGCACCTTCCAGCGTGTCGCGCCCGCACAGTCCGTCGCCGACCGGGTCGTGACCGAGGTCGAAGCGATGATCAAGTCCGAGGGCCTCACCCCCGGCCACCGCATCGGC
>NZ_JBLVOH010000074.1:0-10509 GCF_053543675.1 Microbacterium umsixpiens | reverse complement strand
AGTCGCCGCGACGGCCGCTGCGGGCGCCTGCCCCAGAGGGGCGGTGTGGCTCGTCCACTGCACTCCGTCCCACCAACGCTGCTGTGCAGGTTGATGAGGGTCGGGGTACCAACCTTGGGGTGCTTCAGGCATCGTTGCCGGCTTTCTCTTCGGACTCTCTCGCCGAACCCTACCGATATTCCGGAGGCTGCGCGCACCGAGTTTGCGTCTCTTCATGGATGTATCAGAAGCGTCGCTCAAAGCTCCTGTAGTACAGGCGCCGGAGGCGTTTCGGCGCCATGAATGCTGCGGATGCTGCGGCTCCTCCGCCCTTCCTTCCCGCGGACTCCTCCGACATGATGAAGGGGACCGACCTCGAAGGAGTCCTCCGTGTCACTCACACCGCCCCCGGCGCCGCAGGCCGACACCGCCGTCACCGGGCTCCCCTTCGCCGCGGTGATCGCGGGCATCCGTCGAACGCTCATCTGGACGATCGTCGCGGGACTCGTGTACGCCACCTTCATGACCGGCAGCAAGGGCCTCTGCCCGGGCGGCGTCGACGCCAACGGCGGCTTCATCGACGCCGACGGCCGGTCGGTCGACCAGGCTCCGCTCTGCGTCACGCTGACGATCCGCCCCAGTGTGTTCGTCTACGCAGGCATCGCGCTGATCGTCCTGATCGCGATCGGCCGCGTCGCCAAGGCATCCGACGAGCGTGCGGCCCTGCGCACGCTGGAACGTGCGATCCAAGGAGCCGGCCTGCTCGTCGCCATCGCCCTTGTCGTGTCGCACGTGTGGTTCCAGCTGACCCCGCTCGAGCACTTCTCCTCCGGCTCGTGGTCTTACTTCAGTCCGTTCCCGCTCGGGGTCATCGACGTCTCGACCGACCCGATGACGGGGTCCTGACGCCCGGATCGCAGGTGCCGCGGCAGCCGATCAACCCGGGTTGATCGCCTGACACCTACCGCCCGGCCCGCACACGCAGCCCGAACGCGACCCCCGCCAGCGCGATCACCACGATCCCGTACCCGACGCACACGGCCTCGAGCCCGACCACCCCGACCAGCGCTCCGGCGATCACCGCCGGCACCCCGAACGCCAGGTAAGCCAGCAGGTAGATCACGGCGAAGGTGTCGGCGCGCTGCGTCGCCGGGATCCGCGGGGCGAGTGAGGCGACCACTCCGGAGAACGCGGTCCCGAATCCCATTCCGGTGACCGCCGCGGCGACGAGGTAGAACGGCAGCGACCCGACGCCCAACGCGATCAGCGACAGCAGAGTCCCGACCGCGAGCGCCGACGTGCCGAACAGCACCATCGACCGCGCCGCGATCTTCCGCAGCACGAACGCCGTCACGGCGCCGACCCCGGCGAGCAGAACGACCCCGAGCCCCTGCCACACGTGCGCCTCGCCACCGAGCTCGCCGCGCACGATGTTCGCGCCCAGCGACAGGAACAGTCCACCCGTCGCCCATCCGGCGATCACGGCCGGAGCCCCGCGCCAGAAGTCGGCGCGGATCGCGGGCGGGATCGACAGCCGGAAGCTCAGCGACGCCCACACCCCCGGCTTGCGCGGAGCCGTCTCGGGCACCAGGAAGAACAGCGCCGCGAGCAGAATGTACGCCGAACTCAGCGGCGCGAACACGTCGAGCAGCGCCTCGCCGCTGACGTCGAGCACCACAGCCGACACGAGGGCCCCGAGCGCGAGTCCGATCCCCGGGCTCAGCGCGTTCCACAGCGCGGCGACCCCCGCGCGCCCACCCGGCGCGAAGTCGAGCACCGTCGCCGACAGCGCCGAGATCAGCAGGCCGCTCGCGACACCCTGCAGGATGCGCGCGAGGAATAGCATCGCGACGGAATCCGCGTGCCAGAACAGGAACATGCTCCCCGCCAGCAGCAGGAACCCGGCGATCACGACCGGACGACGGCCGACGTGGTCCGAGAGCGACCCGGCGGTGAGGAGGGTCAGCAGCAGCGCCACCGCGTAGACCGCGAACACGGCGCTGATCACGATCGCCTCGAACCCGATGCTCTGCGCGAGCACGGGGTAGAACGGCGACGGCGCACTCGCCCCGACCATCATCAGGATCTGCGCCACGATCGCGAGCACGAACCCGAACCGTGCGCGGGGAACGACGGTGCTCCCGCCGAGTCCGTGGGCCCGTCGAAGGGGCGCCGACGGGCGGACGATCGGCTCGGTGCTGGTCATGGCGACTCCTCGTATGGTTCGAGAATCATCGAACTATCGGAGCGTACTCGCCATCCGTCGATTGTTCAACTATTCTCGAACCATGCCTGGCGATCTTCCGCACCCGGAGCGCTCCGAGATCCAACTCACCGACGTGCTCTTCGCGCTCAGCGACCCCGAGCGCCTCGCCATCACGCGCCAGCTCGCCGACGGTCCCCTCGACATGGCCGCCTGCCACTCCACCGACCCGAACCTCCCGAAGTCGACCAAGTCGCACTTCATGAAGGTGCTGCGCGAAGCCGGCGTCATCCGCAACGATCCCAACGGCCGCCGACGGATGCTGACCCTGCGCCGCGACGACCTCGACGCGCTCTTCCCCGGGCTGCTGGACTCCGTGCTGCGCAGCTGAGCGGCGCGCTCCGGGGCCTCAGTGCCGCACGCGATCAGCCCTTCCTCCGACATCGGCGCCGACTTCGGTCCACCTCTGGCAGCGCAAGGTAGAGCGTTAGTACGTTGGTGTCCGGGGATGAACAGACCAGGAGGGGCATGATGCGTATCAAGGAACCGGCCGCCAAGCTCGGTTATGTCGTCGCCGTCGCCATCGGGCTCACGCTCACGACCGTTCCGCTCGCGGCCGTCAACCTCGACCTCGGGTTCGCGTGGGGAGTCCTGGCCCTCGTGGCAGCTGTCGTCGTGGCAGCTCGAACCTTCCGCGGCGCAGGAGAATCCGACGCTCCTCGACCCTGGTGGAAGATGACGAGCACTCGAGGAAGCGGAATCCTCCTCGGCGCGCTGTTCTTCATTCAGGGTGTCACCACATCCGTCGGCGTCTTCACCTTGTCGAACCCGCCACTCGCCCTCGTCGGTGCTGTCGTGGCGCTGACGCTGTCGGCCTTCTCCCTGAACTCTGCGATCAGGACTCGGCCGGTCCCGGCATCGGCCTAGCGAGCGGCGGGGTGCAGGATTCGGTGCGGAGAAGGTTCGGTGTCGGCTCAGCTCTTCTTCCGGCTCCCCGCTGACCGCGGCGGATTCGCCCGCAGATGCGCGCTCACCTGTGTGAGCACGCGCTCGAGGCCCTCGACATCGTCGGCCGTGAGCGAGTCGAACAGCAGGTCCTTGACCGTCGCGATATGACCCGGGAAGACCGTCGCGAGCACGCCGCGCCCGTCGTCGGTGATCGTGACGATCGTGCTCCGCTCGTCTTCCGGTGAGGGAGCGCGCGTGACCAGACCGCGCTGCTCGAGCAGCTGCACCTGATAGGTCAGTCCGCTCCGGCTGTAGACCACGCCGTCGGCGAGGTCGGTCATGCGCTGACTCCCGCCCGGAGCGTCGCCGAGCCGCGCGAGCAGCTGGAACTGCACATAGCTGAGCTGCCCGGCATCCTTCAATTGCTTCTCGACGGAGTGCCGCAGCAGGCTGCTCACCTCGGTGAACGCGAAGTATGCCGAGAGCTCTTTCGGCGAGAGCTGGGGAGGAGAGGGGCTCATCCGTCCAGTATACGTGTTGCTTCGAATTCGAAGCAGTGCTACGGTCGCTTTATTGCTTCGAATTCGAAGCATCCGATGAGAGGAAACATCATGAAGGCAGTACGGTTCCACCAAGTGGGCGGCCCCGAAGTCCTGCAGTACGGCGAGATCGAGCAGCCGAATCCCGGCGCCGGTCAGGTGCGGCTGCGCGTCGCCGCGTCGGCATTCAGTGCGGCGGACAACGGCATGCGGGCGGGCTTCCTGCCGATCCCGCTGACGCTGCCGCACATTCCCGGCTACGACGTCTCCGGAACGGTGGATGCCGTCGGCGAGGGTGTCACGGGCTTCGCGATCGGCGACCCCGTGATCGGCTTCCTGCCGATGGGCGAAGACGGCGGCGCGGCGGAGTACGCGCTCGCGCCGGCGGATGCCCTGGTGTCGGCCCCGACGAGTGTTCCGCTCGCCGACGCCGCCGCATTCCCTTCGGTCGCGCTCACCGCACGGCAGGCACTCTTCGACGACGGCGACCTGCAGGCGGACCAGCGGGTGCTCATCGTCGGCGCCGGGGGAGTCGTCGGGAAGTACGCGATCGCCCTGGCCGCCCGAGCGGGAGCGCACGTCATCGCGACCGCGAGCCCGCGGAGCGCGGACGCGGTGCGAGCCGCCGGTGCGCACGAGATCATCGACCACACCGTCACGCCGGTGCTCGACGCGGTCTCCGAGCCGGTCGACATGCTCCTCAATCTCGCCCCGATCGAGCCGGAGGAGTTCACCGCCATGGTCGCGCTGGTTCGAGACGGAGGCGTCGTCGTGAGCACGACCGCCTGGATGCCGGCGCCCGACGACGCCGACCGCAACGTGCACTCGGTCGTCGTGTTCGTCCGCAGCGACGCGGCGCGGCTGGCGGAGCTCGTCGGGCTCGTCGACGCGGGTGAGTTGCATCTCGAGGTCACGCGCCGCATCCCGTTGTCCGAGCTGCCGGCCCTGCACGGCGAGGCGGCTGCTGGACCGATCGCCGGCAAGGTCATCGTCGTGCCGTGAGCAGCGCGTGCGAATGCGCACGGATGCCGGATCGGGCAGCTCTCCCGGTCCGGCATCCTCATTCGGTGGCGGCGTCTCGCCGGCGCGCTGAGCTTCCTCATCCCCCTTGCGACTCTCGGAAGAGTGAGTGTACAGTCACTCATATGCCCGTGACCCGCAGTTCGATCCTCTCCACGGCCGATGGCCGCCGGCCTGTCGTGGCCGCGGCGGCGCTGGCGGCGTTCGCGCGCAGCGGCTATCACGGCACGACCGTCGCCGACGTGGCCCGCGAGGCCAAGATCTCCCCCGCCTACGTCTTCAAGCTGTACTCCGGCAAGGAGGCGTTGTTCGTCGTGGCGCTCGAGGCCTGCTTCGACGCGATCGTCTCCGCTCTCGAAGAGGGAGCGGATGCTGCCGCCGACACCTCGCCCGAAGGCGTGCTCGACGCGATGGGCGACGCCTACGCGCACCTCATCTCCGACCGGAAGCTGCTGATGCTGCAGGTGCACGCGCAGTCGGTCGCCGAGATCCCCGCGATCGGGGAGGCGCTGCGCGCAGGGCTCGAACGGGTCACGACGTTCGCGAAGACCCGCTCGCGGGCGAGCGACGACGACGTGCAGCGCTTCATCGCCTACGGGCAGCTCTGCCACCTGATCGTCACGACGCAGCTCGACGGACGCCCAGGGGACTGGGTCGCCCTGTTGACCAAGGGGATCACGCACCCCGATTGATCCACCCCCACGGGGCGTCAGCCCTTCTTCACGCACGCAAGAGTGAGTGAGTAATCACTCATCTGACCGACCTCGAAACATCACGGACAAGAAACCAGAACAGGAGCACGTCATGACCACCGTCACCTCCCTCCCGACGCTCGCCACACCGCGCAGCACGCGCCGCTGGCTCGCCCTCAGCGTCCTCGCGCTCGCACAGTTCCTCGTGGTGCTCGACGCCTCGATCGTGAACATCGCCCTCCCCGTCCTCGGCCGGCAGCTCGGCATGGACACCGCCGCCCTCGCCTGGGTCATCACCGCCTACGTGCTCGCGTTCGGCGGCCTGCTCCTCCTCGGCGGACGCCTCGCCGACCGCTACGGACACCGCCGGGTGTTCCTGATCGGAACGGCCGGATTCGTGGCGGCATCCGCCCTCGCCGGGCTCTCGGTGTCGAGCGAGATGCTCCTCGCCGCCCGCGCCCTGCAGGGCGTCTCGGCTGCGCTCCTCGCCCCCGCCGCACTCGCGCTGCTCACCCAGCTGTTCCCGGACGACGCCGAGCGCACCAAGGCGCTGGGAGTGTGGGGAGCGGTCGCCGGCATCGGGTCGGCCGCGGGCGTGCTGCTCGGTGGAGTGCTCACGGCGACCCTCGGCTGGCAGTCGGTGTTCTTCGTCAACGTGCCGGTCGGCGCGCTCGTGCTCATCGCCATCCCGCTGCTCATCACCCGTGACGGCATCCGAACTCCCGGACGCCTGGATGCCGCCGGCGCCGTGACCGTCACCGCCGCACTGGTCGCGCTCGTCGGTGCCCTCAGCGCAGTCGAGCAGGTCGGTTTCGTGCACCCGCTCCCGCTGGGCCTGCTCGCCCTCGCGCTGATCCTCGGCGTCGCCTTCGTGGCGATCGAGCGCCGCGCTGCCGAGCCCCTCGTCCCGCTCCGCGTGTTCCACAACCGCAACCTCGCCCTCGGCAACATCGTCATGCTGCTCGGCGGCGCCACCATGGTCGCGCTCTTCTTCGCCCTCTCGGTGTACATGCAGGCCGTGCTCGGCTACGACGCCCTCACTGCAGGCCTCACGCAGCTGCCCCTCGCCGGTGTGCTCGTGATCGTCGCCGGTGGCGTGCCCGCCGTGATCGCCCGCGTCGGCACGCGGCCGGTGCTGATCGGGGCGCTGCTCATCCTGGCCGCGGGGCTCCTCTGGCTCGCTGCCTCCCCGGCGGATGCCGCGTTCCTCACACACCTGCTCGCCCCGACCATCCTGATCGGGGTCGGACTCGGCGGCGCTGTCGTGGCGACCACCCAGCTCGCGGTCGACGGCGTCGAAGGTGCAGAGGCCGGACTCGCCGGCGGGCTCGTCAACACCAGCCAGCAGATCGGCGGCGCGCTCGGACTGGCGGTGCTCGGCACGGTCGCCGGCCTGCGCACGGCAGCGCTGTCGGCAGAGGGGGCGTCGTCTGCCGAGGCGCTCACCGGCGGATTCTCCTGGCTGTTCCTCGGAGCGGCGGGGCTGGCCGTGCTCGGCGCGGGGATCGTCGCGGTCTGGCGTCGCGACTGAGGTCCCTGATGTGCGGGTCCGTGGAGTGCGTCGTGCTGCGCTCTGCGGGCCCGTCCGTTTTGGAGTGAGAGCGATATGCCATCTCTTGACTGCTGATTATCATGTTAATGACAATTAATTGACGGCAAAGGATTGTCGTTCTGCTCTCAGATTTGGAGCGGATGCCGCGATGGGCGGATACTTCTCGCATCCGGACCGCCCCCACTCGGCCGGGGAATCGACATGCAGACCTCCTCTTCACTCCCGCCAGGAACGACCATCGCCATCGTCGGCGCCGGTCGGCTCGGACGCGTGCTCACGCGCTCCCTGCGCACGGTTGGGTTCGACGTCCTCGGCCCCCTTCGCCGCGATCAGTCGATGCCGAACGTCGACATCGCGCTGCTGTGTGTCCCGGACTCCGCCATCCCGGCTGTCGCGTTCGTCGCTCGACCGCATGTGCGGCTCGTCGGACACGTCTCGGGCGCCACGTTGCTCGACGACGTCGACTTCAGCCTCCACCCGCTGCAGACCTTCACGGGTGGGGAGACTCCCGACGTGTTCCACGGCATCGGCGCCGCGGTCGCCGGGCGCACCGACGACGCCCGCGCCGTGGCCGAGCAGCTGGCCCGGGCCCTCGGTGCCCGACCGTTCACCGTCGACGACCGCGCGGGCTATCACGCGGCGGCATCCTTCGCCTCGAACTTCGTGCTGACGGTGGTCGATGCGGCCGAGCAGCTGGCTGCGGCCGCGGGCATCCCCTCGGATGACGTTCGCCAACTCCTCGCCCCGCTCGTCCGGCAGACGGTCGAGAACTGGACGGATGCCGGCGCGCAGGAAGCCCTCACCGGACCGATCGCCCGCGGCGACGGGGAGACGGTCGCCCGGCAGAGGTCGGCCGCCGGAGAGCTCGACCTTCAGGAACTGTTCGACGCCCTCGCCGCCGCGACTCAGGCGATCGCCTCTCGCGCCGACGACCCGGTACGGATGTCGGGAGGAAGTACGGATGCAGGGAGAAACGCGGCTGTTTCACCCGACATCCGTTCTTTCTCCCGACAAATGACCGGTGAGCCGACCGGTGAGCCGGCCAGCGAAACGACCGCCGCCCCGAAGGAGCCTTCCGCATGAGAATCCTCCGCACGATCCCCGAGGTGCGTGCGGCCGTCCGTGAGGCTCGGCTCGCGAACGGCACGGTCGGGCTCGTCCCCACGATGGGTGCGTTCCACGACGGACACCTCTCTCTCATGCGGGCCGCGCGCGCGGCATCCGATCTCGTCGTCGTCTCGCTCTTCGTCAACCCGACCCAGTTCGGCGCGAACGAAGACCTCAGCTCCTACCCGCGCGATGAGGCCCGCGACGCCGCGCTCGCCGAGGCCGAGGGCGTCGACATCCTCTTCGCCCCCGCGGCATCCGAGATCTACCCCGACGAGTTCGCGACGAACATCCACGTCGCCGGCCTCACCGATGTGCTCGACGGCGCGAGCCGCGGCGCGCACCACTTCGACGGCGTCGCCACGGTCGTCACGAAGCTGTTCGGGATCGTCCGGCCGGATGCTGCCTATTTCGGACAGAAGGATGCGCAGCAGGTGCTCGTCGTCCGCCGCGTCGTGCGCGACCTCGACCTCGAGGTGCGGATCGTCGCCTGCCCGATCGTGCGAGAGGCCGACGGACTCGCCATGAGCTCGCGCAACGTCTACCTCGACGATGCCGCACGGGTGCAGGCGACCGCGTTGAACCGGGCGCTGGATGCGGCGGCCGAGGTGTTCGCGGCGGGGGAGCGCGAGGGTGCGGGCATCCTGTCGGCGGCACGGCGCGTGCTCGAAGACGCCCGGATCTCTGTGGAGTACCTGGAGCTCCGCGATGCCGAGACGCTGAAGCCGGTCGTCCGCGTCGAGCGGGACGCGCTGCTCGCGGTCGCCGCACGCGTCGGCGCCGCCCGGCTGATCGACAACCATGTGCTGTCCGTTACCGACGTCGCTGATCGGGGTGCCGCTGAACCGGACGTCGCTGAACCGGACGTCGCCGGACCGGACGTCGCTGAACCGGATGCCGCTGAACCGGATGCCGCCCTCCCGGATGCCGCCGACCCGCAGACCACCGACCCGAAGGGCGACGCCTGATGCGACGCACGATGCTGAAGTCGAAGATCCACCGCGCGACCATCACCGCCAGCGATCTGCACTATGTGGGCTCGATCACGATCGATCCCATCCTGCTCGAAGCCGCCGACATCCTGCCCCACGAGCAGGTGCACGTCGTCGACGTCGACAACGGCGCGCGCTTCGAGACGTACGCGCTGGTGGGGGAGCGCGGATCCGGCGTCATCCAGGTCAACGGCGCCGCGGCCCGCCTCGTGCACACCGGCGAAACCATCATCGTCATCTCCTATGCCGACTATTCGCGCGAAGACCTCGCGAGCTACGAACCGGTCGTCGTGCACGTCGACCGGGACAACGCGACCATCCAGGTCGACGACGCCGTCGACCTCCTGCTGACGGAGGCCCGCGCATGAGTGCCCACGCCGCCCCGCGCAAACGTGTCACGCTCGCCGCTCTCGCCGCGAAGAAGGATGCCGGCGAGCCGATCGTCATGGTCACCGCCTACGACCACCCGAGTGCGCAGATCGTCGAGGCTGCCGGTGTCGACATCGTGCTTGTGGGCGACTCGGCCGCGATGACCGTGCTCGGCTATGACAGCACCGTGCCGGTCACGGTCGACGAGATGCTGATGCTGACGAAGGCGGTGCGCCGCGGGCTGACCATGCCGTTGCTGGTCGGCGACCTGCCGTTCGGGTCGTACGAGGCCTCGGACGAGCTGGCCATCGCGACTGCGCAGCGCTTCGTCAAGGAAGCCGGCTGCGACCTGGTGAAGATCGAGCGCGGTGGCACGACCGTCGACCGCGCGCGGGCGCTCGTGCAGGCCGGCATCCCCGTGGTCGGGCACGTCGGGCTCACCCCGCAGACGGCCACGGCGCTCGGCGGCTACCGCGCACAGGGCCGCACCGCCGAGGCGGCGCTCGCCGTGATCGACGACGCCCTCGCGCTGCAGGCCGCCGGCTGCTCGATGCTCGTGGTCGAGGCGGTTCCGTCCGAGGTCACCGCCGCCCTGGTTCCGCTGCTCGACATCCCCGTGATCGGCATCGGAGCCGGAGCGGATGCCGACGGGCAGGTGCTCGTGTTCCACGACCTGCTCGGGCTGTACGACGGCGGCGCGGCCAAGTTCGTCAAGCGGTACGCGGAGTTGCGGACGGCTGCGATCGGCGGCGTGGAGGCGTATGCGGCGGAGGTGCGCGGGGGTGTGTACCCAGCGGTCGAGCACGGGTATGCGATGCCGGCGGGGGAAGCGGCGCGGCTCGAGGAGTTGCTCGCGGGGCGCTGACGAGACTCGTGGATAAGTACGTATCTGGGGTGCTTGTGGAGGAGTGGTTCCGGGGGGCGCAGTGGCGTATTTCTGCGGAATTCTGGGATGTGATGCGGAGATAGCTTCGAAGGTAGCGTGTTACCGGGTTAGGATGGAGCATGTCCACTTTGACCGGGTTGCACGAGGCGATGAGTCGCCTCGATGAGGCGTGGTCGGGTGCCGGCGAGGCGGGGATCTGTCCCGGGCGCAGCTGGTCGCGGT
>NZ_JBLVOH010000073.1:0-12286 GCF_053543675.1 Microbacterium umsixpiens | reverse complement strand
GTCATGAACGCCGCGCCCAGCCCCTGCACGGCACGCGCGACGATCAGGCCCTCGAGCGAGTTCGACAGTCCGCACCACAGCGAGGCGAGCGTGAAGATCGCGAGGCCGATCAGGTAGATGTTCTTCGGCCCGAAGCGATCGCCGAGACGTCCGGTGATCAGCAGCGGCACGGCGTAGGCGAGCAGGTACGCGCTCGTGACCCACACGACGTTGTCGAGGTTGTTCGTGTTCGGATCGAGCGCCGCCTTGATCGCCGGGTTCGCGACAGACACGATCGTGGTGTCGACGAGGATCATGAAGAAGCCGATGACCAGTGCCCAGAGGGCGGGCCAGGGGCTGGTGGGCTTGTGCCCCACGGAGTAGGTTCCGGTCGAGGGACCGGAGGTGGAGGGCACGGACACCGGCGGGCGGTCTCCGTCGCGGGGAGTGTCTGTCATTGTGCAGCCTTTCGCTGAGCGCGGTAGCGTTCTGAGTTCGGGAATGCCGCGGGTCCCCACGGCAGGTCTTCGGCTTCGAGGCGGGCGATCAGGGCATCGAGCCAGCGCAACTCGGCCTCGAGCAGCGCCTCCTGCCGTTCGTATTCCACGAGCACCTGCTCGGGCACGCCATCGCGTCTCGCGTCGATCAGTCCATCGCGATACGCGATGTGCTCTTCGTCGAGGGCGGCGCGACGCGAGCGCAGGCTCTGGAGCACATCTCCGCGTTCGAGGTTGTGGGCCTCGGCGAGCGCGATCCGGAACTCGGCGGGACGATCGATCGTCGACAGCTCGCGCCGCAGCCAGGCGATGAGGATGTCTCGACCGGCGTCCGTCAGGGAGTACGTCGTGCGCTCGGGGCGGTTCCCCTCGCGGTCGCTGCCGACCTCGTCGATGAGTCCCGCCCGCTGGAGCCGGCCGACCGTGTGATAGAGCGTGCCGTTCGTGAGGGTCAGCAGCCGATCGTCGCGGCGCACCCGCATGAGACGCACCATCTCGTAGGGGTGCATGTCGCCCTCGCGCAGCAGGGAGAGGATCATCGCCCCCATCGGGGTCAGTCGTTGCATGGCCCCTCCCCGGGTGTCGCGCTCAAATAGTCCATGTGGACTATACGCCGGACCGCCGACAGCGACAAGACCGGTGACCGGGGCGGATCAGCCGAGAGCGGCCGCGAGCTGCGGTCGCGGTCGGACGGAACCGGGATAATGGGCGGGTGAGTACTCCTTCAGAAGGCACGGCACAGAGCATCCCCGGCTGGCGGCACATCTACTCGGGCAAGGTCCGCGACCTGTACGCCTCCGAGGATCCGGCGGACACGCGCATCCTCGTCGTGGCCTCCGACCGCGTGAGCGCCTTCGACTTCGTACTCTCCCCCGGCATCACCGACAAGGGCGCTCTGCTGACGCGACTGAGCCGCTGGTGGTTCGCTCAGCTCTCCGACTTCCCCAACCACATCGCCGAGGGCGAGCTGCCCGAGGAAGTCGCCGACCGCGCCATGCTCGCGCAGTCGCTCGAGATGCTGCCGATCGAGTGCGTCGTGCGCGGCTACATCACCGGTTCCGGCTGGGCCGAGTACCAGGAGAGCGGCACCGTGTGCGGCATCCCGCTGCCCGCCGGCCTGCAGAACGGCGACCGGCTGCCGGAGCCCCTGTTCACCCCGGCCTACAAGGCGCCGATGGGCGAGCACGACGAGAACATCACGTTCGAGCGCACCGTCGAACTGGTCGGGACGGAGCGCGCGGCCGAGCTGCGCGACACCTCCCTCGCGATCTACGCCCGTGCCGCCGAGATCGCCGAGGCGAAGGGTCTGATCCTCGCCGACACCAAGTTCGAGTTCGGGACGGATGCCGACGGCATCCTGCGCCTGGCCGACGAGGTGCTCACGAGCGACTCCTCGCGCTACTGGGACGCCGAGGCCTGGCGCACCGGCACCACCCCGAGCGCGCGCATGGCGAGCTTCGACAAGCAGATCGTGCGCGACTGGATGGCCGCGAACTGGGACAAGCAGGGCGAGCCGCCGGCGCTTCCCGCCGATGTCGTCGAGCGCACCGCCGACCGCTACCGCGAGCTGATCGGCCGCCTCGGCGCCTGACCCCCGATCTCCCGCGGGTCGGTCGCGGACCGGACCGGACCGGACCGGACCGGACCGGCCTACTCGACGAGCCGCACGTCAGTGTGGACGAAGTCGTCTCCCTTGAAGAGCAGCGGCTCGTCGCGGGTGATCGCGAGCGCATAGGAGAAGCAGTCGCCGTAGTTGAGGCGAGCGCGACTACCTGACCCTCGGCCGTAGCGGGCGTATGCGTCCCCGGCCAGGCGTGCCTGACGTTCATCGAGTGGCACGATAGAGACCTCAGTGACGCGCAGCATCTCGTCGAGCTCGTGAACGATCCGCTCCTCCGCCCTGCCCCTCAGAACCAGTAGCGTCTCGGTGAGGGACGCCGCAGACAGCGACACTTCCTCCGTCGCGAGATAGGCGGCGAAGCGAGGCGCCTCCGGCTCATCGAGGAGGATCGCGACGAGCGCCGACGAATCGACGATCATCGAGGCATTCCGGCCTCGTCGTACAGCTCATCCATGATGTCCTCGGTACTGCGGCCAGTCCGGGGCACGAGTCGAGCTCGAGCGATCACAGCGGCAATTGCCGCGCGTTTACGTTCGATCTCCGCTTCTCGACCCTGCTCCAACTCGGCGAGACGGCGCCGCACCGCATCCTCGACGGCACTCGTCTGACTCTGACCGGTCAACGCCGCGAGCCGACGCACGAGCTCATGCGTGGTCTCGTTCTTGATATTGAGGCTCATGTCTACCATTCTACCTCTGCGTCTACCATGGTAGAAGCGCTCAGGGAAAACTCAGGAATCGATAGTGTTGCTCCGGCACTCCAGCCATCCCCCGAACCTTGAGGAGCCCGCATGGCCCTGTGGAAGCTGCACGGAAACGGCCGCACGGTCGAGCCCGGCGCCGTCGTCCGTCCCGACGAGCGCCTGAACTGGCCTGCGACGATCGCGATCGGACTCCAGCACGTCGTCGCGATGTTCGGCGCGACATTCCTCGTGCCGATCATCACCGGCTTCCCGGTCGCCACGACCCTGCTGTTCAGCGGCGTCGGCACGATCCTGTTCCTTCTGGTGACGCGCAACAAGCTGCCCAGCTACCTGGGCTCGTCGTTCGCGTTCATCGCGCCGGTCACGGCGGCCACCGCCTCCGCGAACATGGGCACCGCCCTGGCCGGCATCGTCGCCGTCGGCGTGCTGCTCGCCATCATCGGCGTGGTGGTGCACACGGTCGGCGTCAAGTGGGTCGACCGCTTCCTGCCGCCGGTGCTCGCGGGGACGATCGTCGCCCTCATCGGGTTCAACCTCGCCGGCGCCGCGCACGACAACTATGCCGATGCTCCCGTGACCGCGACGTTCACGCTCGCCATCACGATCCTCTTCGCCGTCGTGTTCCGCGGATTCCTCGGCCGCATCTCGATCTTCCTCGGCGTCATCGCGGGCTACATCTTCGCGGCGTTCCGCGGCGAGCTCGACTTCTCGGCCGTGGAGAAGGCCGACTGGGTCGGCCTCCCCACCTTCACCTTCCCGAACTTCACCGAGCCCGGCACCCTCACCGCCCTCGCCATGTTCCTCCCGGTCGTGCTCGTGCTGATCGCCGAGAACGTCGGACACGTGCGCGGCGTCGCGACCATGACGGGCGACGCGAGCGTGAACCAGCAGACCGGCAAGGCGCTGATCGCCGACGGCGTCTCGACCACCCTCGCCGGCTTCTTCGGCGGTTCGGGCACCACGACCTACGGCGAGAACATCGGCGTGATGGCCTCCACCCGCGTGTACTCCACCGCCGCCTACTGGGTCGCCGGTATCGCCGCGATCCTGCTCAGCCTCTCGCCCAAGTTCGGCGAGGTCATCAACTCGGTGCCGGCCGGCGTGCTCGGCGGCGTGACCACGGCGCTGTACGGCCTCATCGGCGTCATCGGCATCAAGATCTGGGTCGACAACCGCGTCGACTTCTCGCGCCCGGTGAACCAGTACACGGCAGCCGTCGCCCTGATCATGGCCGTCGGCGGGTTCATGATCAAGGACGAGGGATCCGGCTTCGAACTCGGCGGCATCGTCATCGCCACGGTCGCGGCGATCCTCATCTACCACCTGGGCAACCTGATCGCCCGTCTGCGCAAGACCGGCGCCGACGACCCGAAGCCGCTCGAGGCGGTCGGTCCGCTCGGCGGCGACCCCGCCTAGCGGGACGCACATCGCGTTCGCAACTCAGGAGAAACCCGGCCCGAACACCTCCGTACGGCGGTACCACTCCGGATCGATGCAGTTTCTGCGGAGTTGTGAACCGATCGGCGGCGGCACTCAGCCGGCCGAGCGTACCTGCACGGCGAATCGAAGGCGCACACCCGGCGGCAGTTGACCCGCGAGGTCGAGACTGCGGTCGGTGAGGGCGCCGATGATCGGGTACCCGCCGGTGAGCGGGTGGTCGGGGAGGAAGAGCACCGGCTGCCCGTCGGGCGGCACCTGGATCGCGCCGTTGACCGCTCCCTCGCTGGGCAGCTCGCCGCCGACGGAACGCTCCAGCGCCACCTCGCCCCGAAGACGGATGCCGACGCGGTCGGAGCGCGGCGTGACCGTCCACCCCTGGGTCGTGAGCACCTGGAGTGCCTCCGCCGTGAACCAGTCGCCACGAGGCCCGAGCGTGATCTCGAGCTCGACGAGGTCACCGGAGGCCGGGAGGTCACGCGGCACGGCACCAGGCTCGACGGGGTGCGACGCGGCATCACCGATCGGGAGCACGACTCCGGCCGAGAGCGGCTCCGGGCCGAGTCCTGCGAGGGTGTCGGTCGCACGGCTGCCCAGCGCCGGCGCCGCATCGACTCCGCCGCGGACCCCGATGACGTAGCGCAGACCGCGGTCCGGATACCCGAGGGTGAGCTCGTCGCAGTCGAACGTGGCGAAGGGCTCACCGTGGAGGATCGGGCGGGCGATGCCCTCGGCTCCGGTCAGGGCGAGCGCGCCGATCGCACCCGTGACGACCGCGACACCCGCCCCGTGGAACCGGAGCACCGCTCCCCCGACGCTCTCGAGCACCGCGGCTGCGGCGGCGTTCCCCACGGCGCGGTTCGCATCCCGCATCGCGCGCCGGTCGGCGGCTCCGGATGCCGAGACTCCGAGCGCCGCGAACCCGGGGCGCCCGGCATCCTGCACCAGCAACTGCAGCGAAGGCCGGACGACCTCGACCGCGGATGCCGTGCCGAAACCCGGACCATCCGCATCCGCTGGGGCGTGTTGTTCCGCGACGCGCCGGGCGCGGGCCGGACCGTCTCCGTCTCGGCCCACGTGAGCCGCGCCCAGTCGAGCCGCGTCCCGCACCCGTTCGAACCGCACCAGGGTTCCCGGAGACAGCAGAGCCGGCGGATCGCGGTCGATGTCCCACATCACGGCATCCGTGCGGCCGATCAGCTGCCAGCCACCGGGGCTCTCTCGTGGATAGACACCGGTGAACGGTCCGGCGAGCGCGACCGATCCGGCGGGCACACGGGTGCGCGGAGACGAGCGGCGCGGCACGTCGAAGAGCGGATCACTGCTCACGACGTACCCGAATCCGGGGGCGAACCCCGAGAACGCGACTCGCCAGTCCGCGGCGAGGTGCCGGTTCACGAGCTCCTCCGCCGAGACGCCGAGCGCGGATGCCGCTTCGTCGAGGTCTTCGCCGTCGTACTGCACGGGGATCGTGACCTCCCCGGTGCGGGGCGGGCGCGTGGCGTCGACCTCGGTCGCCGCCAGCGTGTGCGCGAGCTCGGTGGCCGAAACGCGCAGCGGGTCGAACCGCACGAGCACCGTGCGAGCTCCGGGGACGCGCTCGACGACGCCGGGCAGCCCCTCCCACGCGAGGTTCAGGCGCATCGCCTCGTCGAGGTCGGCCGCCTCGACGAGCAGAGCGCGATCGGATGCCGTGAGGATGCGCATCAGCCGACCCGCGCCGGTCGCCTCATCGGGAGCCCGCGAACGGGGCGATCGTGATGCCCGCATCCTGCAGCATCCGCCTGGTCTCGGCAGCCATCGCCACCGAGCCGGGGCTGTCGCCGTGCACGCAGATCGACTGCGCCACCACGGGCACGTCCGTGCCGTCGATCGCCCGGATCACACCGTCGGCGGCGAGGCGAACCATCCGCTCCGCCACCGCGGCCGGGTCGTGCAGCACGGCCCCCGCCTCGGTGCGCGACACGAGCTGCCCGTCGGGCTGATAGGCCCGATCGGCGAAGGCCTCGGCGGCGACGGCGAGCCCGGCCCGCTCGGCGACGTCGAGCACGACACCCCCAGAGAGTCCCAGCAGCACCAGGCTCGGGGCGATCGCGCGGATCGCCGCCACCACGTCCTTCGACTGCCTCTCGTCGCGGGCGATGGCGTTGTAGAGCGCGCCATGCGGTTTGACGTAGGAGACCGTCCCGCCCACCGCGGCGGCGAGCCCCATGAGAGCTCCGAGCTGGTACTCGACGTGCGCCTGGAGCGTGGCCGAGTCGAGGTCGAGGCGGGTGCGACCGAAGTTCTCGTAGTCGCGATAGCCGGGATGCGCCCCGATCACGACGCCGCCCTCCACGGCGGCGGCGAGCGTATGTCGGATACCCTCCGGGCTGCCGGCATGGAACCCGCACGACACGTTCGCGCTCGTGACGAGGCGGAGCATGCTCGCGTCATCGCTGACGATCCGGTCGGCGACGTTCTCGCCGAGGTCCGAGTTCAGGTCGATCGACGTCATGCGATCACCCCTGCGGCTCCGCCCGCAGAGCCGCCGTCGCACGCGGGCGTGGTTCGCCGTCGCGAAGCGGAACCGGCGGAGCGATGGGCGTCGTCGGCTCGGGCAGCCCGTAGCGGAGGTGCACCCAGCGCCGGGCGTCTTCGAGCGGATAGGTGTCGCCGAAGACGGCGAACTTCACGAAGACGCCCTCGAGGGTGCTGCGGAGCATGACCTCTTCGAGGGCCGGATCCTCGGCGCCGCGCGCGCGGAACAGCTGCCGCACGGCATCCTCCGCCGCGGTGGCGCGCACTTCGTGCCGAGCCTCCGATTCGGCGAACAGTCGGTGCGTGGCCGGCTGCTGCTGCATCGCCAGCACCGCCCGCTGCAGAGGGATCGCGTAGGCGGTGGCCGTGAGGGCGCCGTCGATCACGGCGGCGAGCATCTCGTCCGGGGTGCCCTCCACGCGGGCGAAGCCGAGCACCGTCTCGAACCATCGGTCGATGACGGCGGCGACGAGCTGCTCCTTGCCGCCGAAGTGGTAGTTCACGAGGCCCTGGGCGACCCCCGCCCGCGTCGTGATCGCGGCGATGCTCGCGCCCGCGACGCCTCGTTCACTGAAGACCTCGATGGCGGCCTCCAGGATGGCCTCCCTGGCGCGTTCTCGGGCCAGCCGGTTCTGCTCGTCGGAGCGTGCCACGCGGCATCCACCTCCTGAGTTCAGCCGGCCTGATTTTCCCGAATGCTCCCCCTGCCGTATAGATTAATCACTGAATGTCCGTTCAACCTATGAATGGATTCGATCTTCGGCTGGCTCGCTCAGCCGAGCACGACTTCGGAGATCCGAGGCGCCACGCCGCGGCATCCATCCTTCGGGGGGCGATTCGCCGCCGATCACGACGTCGTGCAACACAAACGCACGGGTGCGTCCCTGGCCAGGAGGGGGCGTCAGGGGCGCGCCCGTGTCTCACCGGATGACCGAAGACCGACCTCAGGCCGAGGCGCGGACCACGAGCTCGGTCGGCAGGATCGTCGTCTGCGGCGGATCCTGCCCGGCGAGACGGGACAGCAGCACGCGGGCCATGGTCTCGCCCTGCGCGTACATCGGCTGACGCATCGTCGTGAGCTGCGGATCGGTCGTGATCGCGACGGACGAGTCGTCGAACCCGACCAGGGCGATGTCCTCGGGGACGCGCACACCGGCGGCGCGCAGCACCGTCAGCGCGCCACGCGCCATCAGATCGCTGGCGACGAAGATGGCGTCCGGTCGACCTTGTGCAAGGATGCGCCGTGCGGCATCGGCTCCGCTGGCCTCGCTGTAGTCGCCCTGCTCCTCGGCGAACGGCGTCAACCCGGCCTCGGCGAGGGCGGCCCGGAAACCCTGGATGCGGTCGCCGGAGGAGACCATGGTCAGCGGGCCCGAGATCGTCGCGATCCGCGTGCGTCCGATGTCGATCAGTCGACGGGTCGCGGTGCGGGCACCCGCGACGTTGTCGACGTCGACGACGTAGTCGCCCTCGAGCCGGCGCACGGGCCGACCGCCGTAGACGACAGGCACGGCGTCCGCGACCCGGTCGATGAACGCATCGCTGGTGTGATGCGAGACGATCAGTGCGCCGTCGACGCCGCCGTTGCGCACGAAGCCGGTCATCTTGTCGCCCGGGTCGTCACTCGCGATGAGCAGGTTGAGCAGGTAGTCGGATCCGCCGAGGGCCCCCGTGATGCCGGCGACGATCGCGGCGAAGAACGGGTCGCCGAAGAAGCGGTTCGTGTCTTCCGGCACGATCAGGGCGATCGCGTGCGTCTGCCGCGAGGCGAGGGAGCGCGCCGCGCGGTTGGGCACGTAGTTCAGCTCGTCGATCGCGGCGCGCACCGCGGCGAGCGCCTCCGGGCTCACCGCCGTCGACCCGTTCACGACCCGCGACACGGTCGACCGGGAGACACCGGCTGCCGCGGCCACCTCTTCGATGGTCGCTCGTGGCGACATCAACGTACGCACTCTTCCATCGCCCTATTCTCACCGACGTTCGCGCTTCGAATCGCGCACACGGTCCCATCCGGGCCCCGGATGGGACCATTCACCCGATTCGAACGCCCTGCGGCTAGAGCGAGCGGGCCGCGATGATGCGCGCGTACTCCCGGCCGGAGTCCTTGAGGCTCCGCTCCTGGGTGTCGTAGTCGACGCGCACGATGCCGAAGCGCTTGTCGTAACCCCAGGCCCATTCGTAGTTGTCGAACATCGACCAGTAGAAGTAGCCCCGCACGTCGACACCCGACTCCGCGGCGTCGAGCACCGCACCGAGGTGCAGGCGCAGGAACTCCGTGCGGTCGGCATCGTGCACGCGCGTCTCGCCGTCTTCGACCACCACGACGTCGTCGTAGGCGGCGCCGTTCTCGGTCATGTAGAGCACGGTGCCGGCGGGCTCGGCGTATTCACTCCAGACCCGCTGCAGCACCCGGGTGAGGCCCTCGGGCTGCACCTCCCAGTTCTGCGCCGTGCGCGGCAGCCCGCGCTCGACCGAATGGATGCCGTCGCTCGACGGGTAGGGGCTGCGGCCGGCGCGCTCGGTGGCGGGCCCTCCGGAGACCGGCGCCTCGGCGGGAGCCGTGCCCGACAGGAAGTCGCCGTGGTAGTAGTTCACGCCCTGTGTGTCGATGGGCTGGGAGATGGTGTCGAGGTCGCCGTCGTGGACCGCGGCCTCGAACTGCGCGACGGCGTCGGCATCCACCGCGCGGATGTCCTCGACGATGTCGGCCGGATAGCTGCCGCGGTAGATCGGGTCGAGGAACCAGCGGTTGAACTGCCCGTCCACGCGGCGGGCGGCATCGACGTCCGCGGGGTTCTGCGGATCGGCGGGATCGGCGACCGTGTGGTTCAGGGTGATGCCGAGGTTGAGCGAGGCGTCGCGTCCGCGCAGCTCCTGCACGGTCTTGCCGTGCGCGAGCAGCAGGTGGTGCGAGGCGAGCAGCCCCTCGGCGACGCTGGTGTGCCCCGGAGCGTGCTCCCCTCCGGTGTAAGAGAGGAAGGACGAGCACCAGGGCTCGTTGAGTGTCGTCCACACGTTCACCCGATCGCCGAGCGCGTCGTGCATGGTGCCGGCGTACTCGAGGAACCGGTCGACCGTGTCGCGGTTCGTCCAGCCACCGGCATCCTGCAGCGCCTGCGGCATGTCCCAGTGGTACAGCGTCAGCCAGGGCAGGATGTCGGCGGTGAGCAGCTCATCGACCAGGCGCTCGTAGAAGTCGACGCCCGCCGGGTTCACGGCACCGCCGTCCGGCCGCACCCGTGACCACGACGTCGAGAAGCGGTAGGTCTGCAGCCCGAGCTCGGTCATGAGGGCGACGTCGTCGCGGTAGCGGTGATAGTGGTCGCAGGCCACGTCGCCGTTGTCGCCGCCGATCACGGCGCCGGGCACGCGGGCGAACGCGTCCCAGATCGACGCCGTGCGTCCATCCTCGAACGCCGCCCCTTCGATCTGGTAAGCCGCGGTCGCAGCGCCGAAGAGGAAGTTCTCGGGGAAGGAGCGGGTCATACGGGTCATCCTTTCACCGCGCCCGCCATGATGCCACTGACCAGCTGCCGACCCGCGACCACGAAGAGCACGAGCAGCGGGAGGGTCGCGAGCACCGCACCGGCGAGCACGATCGAATAGTCGATGTAGTAGCCCGACTGCAGCTGGCTGAGCGCCGTCTGCAGGGTCGGGTTCTGCGGGGAGAGCACGATCAGCGGCCACAGGTAGTCGGTCCACGCCGTCATGAAGGTGAAGAGTCCGAGGATCGCCATCGCCGGTCGGGCCGCGGGGAGTCCGACCGTCAGGAACGTGCGGAACTGGTTCGCGCCGTCCATGCGGGCGGCTTCGATCAGCTCGTCCGGGATGACGTCCACGAGGTACTGCCGCATGAAGAAGACGCCGAACGCGGTGACGAGGGTCGGGACGATGACCGCGCCGATCGAGCCGGTCCACCCGAGCTCCCGCATGAGCATGAACAGCGGGATGATGCCCAGCTGCGTCGGGATCGCCATCGTCGCGATCACGAAGATCATCATCCCGTCGCGGCCCTTGAACTTCAGCTTCGCGAAGGCGTAGCCGGCGAGGGTGGAGAACGTGACGACCGAGATCGTGATGATGCCCGAGATCAGGAACGAGTTGCCCAGCGCGAGCCAGAACGGGATCGCATCGAAGACCTTGGCGGCGTTCGCCAGGAAGTTCCCGCCGGGGATCAGCGGCAGGGTCTCGCCGCGTGTGGCGTTCGTGCCACTGGCGACCACGACCGACCACCACAGCGGGTAGACGCTGCCGATGATGAACGCGGCGAGGAGCCCGTAGGTCAGGAATCCGGGGCGGCTGCCGATGCCGGCGTTTCCTCCGACGGCACGACGCCGGCGGATCTTCTCGGGGACGCTCAGCGCCTGGGTGGCGGTCATCGCGCGTTCTCCTCGGTGGTGGTGGCGATCGTCGTGGGCGCGGCAGCCGTGGCGGCGGCCGCGGCAGCTGTGCGTGTGCGCCGGCGCTCGGCGCGGTTCTTCGGGCCGTCGCCGGTGGAGATGCGCCGGGAGATGAGGAAGTTGATCACTCCGATGCCGACGATCAGCAGGAACAGCAGGATGGCGACGGCGGAGGCCTCGCCGAGGTCGCGGCGGAAGAACGCCAGCTCCCAGAGGAAGAGCACCGTGGTCTGGAACTGCCGGTCACTGCCGCCGATACCGCCGGCCGTCGAGACGTCGAACAGGCGGGGCTCGGCGAAGATCTGCAGCCCGCCGATCGTCGCGGTGATGATCACGAAGATCAGCGTCGGACGGATCGTGGGGATCGTGATCGAGAAGAAGCGGCGGGCGGCGCCTGCGCCGTCGAGGGCGGCAGACTCGTACAGGTCGCGCGGCACCGCCTGCATGGCGGCGAGGAGGATCAGGGCGTTGTACCCGGTCCAGCGGAAGTTCACCATCACGGCGATCGCGATGTGCGACAGGGCGGTGTTGTGCTTCCACTCCTGGTCGGCGATGCCGATGAGGTTGAGGAGGTTGTTGGCCAGGCCGTCGGCCTCGTTGAAGATGCTCGAGAAGATGATGGCGACCGCGACCGGGGTGACGACGAACGGGATCAGCACGCTCATCCGCCAGAAGGTCGGGGCGCGGAGTCCGCGGTCGAGGAGGTAGGCGATCACGAGCGCGACGGACAGCTGCGGGATCGCGGAGAGCAGGAAGATGCTCAGGGTGTTGCCGATCGAGTTCCAGAACATGGCGTCGCCGAGGATCTCGACGAAGTTGCCCACGCCGACGAAGTCGCCCTCGCCCTTGAGCAGGTCCCACTCGTGCACGGCCACCCACACGGTGTAGAGCAGCGGGAACAGGCCGACCAGGCCGAACAGCAGGAAGAACGGCGAGATGTAGAAGTACGGGGAGGCGTTCTGGTCGAACCGCGAGACGCGGTGGCGCCAGGGGCGCTTCGGCGGATTGGTCGGCGCCGAACCGGATGCCGTGCGCTGCTGCTCCGCAGGCGGGGCGGTGAGAGTCATGGGGTGTCCTTTTGAGGTGCAGGGAGACGTTTCGTCTCGCTGCGCTCGCTCAACGACCGGAT
>NZ_JBLVOH010000072.1:26380-27037 GCF_053543675.1 Microbacterium umsixpiens | reverse complement strand
CGCTCCCTGGGAGTGCATGGATGCCGTCGCCGATGCGCTCACCCCCGGCGGTGTTGTCCTCTGCTACGTGGCCACGGCGACGCAGCTGTCGCGTGTCGCGGAGTACATCCGAGGCACCGGGCTCTTCACCGAGCCGGATGCCTCCGAGACGATGGTCCGCGGGTGGCATGTCGAGGGGCTCGCCGTGCGTCCGGATCACCGCATGGTCGCTCACACCGGGTTCCTGCTGACGGCGCGACGACTCGCGCCGGGCGCCGTCGCGCCTTCGGTAAAGCGACGCGCTTCCAAGAGCAGCTACGGCGACGAGGATGTCGAGGCATGGACCCCTGGAGCCGTGGGCGACCGGGAGATCAGTGACAAGAACCTGCGCAAGCGGGCGCGGGAGGCCGAGAAGGCTGCCGAGGGGGCACGCCTTGCTGCGGCGTCGCGCGATTCAGGGCACGCGACGGAATAGACTGGAGCGCGTGCGTAAAACGTCCGCCGTTCTGGCCTCCCTCAGCCTTGCCGTCCTCGCTCTGACCGGCTGCACCGCCGCGGCACCCGATGGCGGCGTCGCGTGTGATCGCGGGGCCGGATCGAACGAGATCCGTGACGCCGTGACCGTGGAAGGCGACGTCGGGTCGACGCCGGACGTGAGCGTGTTCAGCCCGCTGCACC